>DASXHG010000355.1:0-2842 GCA_036488625.1 Solirubrobacteraceae bacterium
GGCGACCTCCAGGTGCAGGTAGAAGGAGGAGACCACGTCGGTCACCATCTCGAGCTTCTCGATCGCCGGCGGGGTCGAGGCCGGCGGGATCATGGCGCTGATCACGTCACCGAGAACCGCGCTGGCGGTCTGGGGACCGCCCGCCCCGGGACCGGACATGGTGATCTCGGTGATCGCCTCGGACTCGACCGTGACCGCGTTGAAGGGGCCGTTGATCGAGGCCAGCGGGTGGCCGGGGTACAGGAAGGCCGGGTAGACGCGCACCGACAGGCCGGAGTCGATCCGCTCGGCGGTGCCGATCAGCTTCAGGCCCAGGCCGAGCTCGCGGGCGTACTCCATGTCGTCGGGCTGGATCGCCTCGATCCCCTCGTAGGCGACCTGGTCGAGGTGCACAGGCGTCTCGAAGGCCAGGCGCGCGATGATGGCCATCTTGGCCGCCGCGTCTCGGCCGTTGATGTCATCCGACGGGTCGGCCTCGGCGTAGCCGAGCCGCTGGGCCTCGGCGAGTCCGGCGCTGAACTCACAGCCGGTGCGAGCCATCTCGGTGAGGATGAAGTTCGTCGTCCCGTTGACAATCCCGTGCACACGGTCGATCGTCGCCCCGGCCAGTGACTCCTGAAGGACCCGGATGACCGGAACCACCCCGGCCACCGCACCTTCGAAGCGAAGCTGGACCCCCTGGGCGCGAGCCTCGTCCCACAGCTCCTCCCCGTACTGGGAGAGCAACTGCTTGTTGGCCGTGACCACGTGCTTTCCGGCCCGCATCGCCGCCAGCAGGTACTCGCGGGCTGGATCGATGCCTCCGATCAGCTCCACGACCAGATCCGAGCCGTCCAGGATGTCGGCAAAGGTTCCCCGCGAACGGGTCAGCACGCCCGACAGCTCGGGGCGCAGCCCGGTCATCCGCTCGATTCGCGATGCGTGCTCGGGGAGCAACTCGATGAAGGCGCCCCCGACGGTGCCCGCGCCCAGCACGCCCACGCGAAAGGCCTGACTCACGCCCGCCTCCACTCGCCCGCGGGCAAGCTGCCCGCTCGGCATCCTGCCTCGCCGGAACGGGCAGCGCCCGCGCCATCCAGCTGGCTCGTCTGCATGTCGGCGGCGTGAGTCATCCGGCTGCGCTCACATCCCGGCTCATCAGGTCGGCATAGGTCTCGCGGCGCACGACCGTCCGCGCCCGGCCGCCCGAGCAGAACACCACGGGGGCACGGGGGACGCCGTTGTAGTTGTTGGCCAGCGAGTACCCGTAGGCGCCCGTGGCCGGGGTCACGACCACGTCCCCGGGCGCCGGATCGGCCAGCGCCACGTCACGCACGATCACGTCGCCGGACTCGCAGTGCTTGCCCGCCAGCTGGCAGAGCTCGCCGCCGGGGGCGAAGGGCCGATCGGCCAGCAGGGCCTCATAGCGCGAGTCATAGAGCATCGGCCGGAGGTTGTCGGACATGCCGCCGTCCACGGCGACCCACGTGGACACGTTGCGCTTGACGGTCTGGACCGTGTACAGGGTCACGGTCGAGTTGGCGACCAGGGCGCGCCCGGGCTCGAGCAGCAGGCGCTTGGTCCTTCCCCCCGGAATCTCCTCGTGCAGGGCGTCGACGATGGCCGCGACGTACTCCTCGGCGCTGGGTGGATGCTGATCGAGGGTGTAGGGGGCGGCGAGTCCGCCACCGAGGTTGTAGACCTCGAAGTCTCCGAGGGCGGCGATCGCGCGCACAGCGGCCCGAAACGGCTCGAGCGCGAACAGTTGGGAGCCGATGTGGAAGTGCAGCCCGACCAGCCTCAGCCCGCGATGGCCGCGGGCGCGCTCGATTGCCTCCGGGGCGGCGGCCATCGAAAAGCCGAACTTGGAGTCCGCCTGGCCGGTCGAGACCTTGGCGTGCGTGTCCCCGGCGACGTCGGGCGTGACCCGGATCAGGACCTCCTGCTCGCGACCGAGCTCGGCGGCCAACGCCGCCAGCCGCTCCAGCTCGTCAAGGGAATCAATCACCACGTGTCCGACACCGGCGCGCAACGCCTCGTCGAGCTCGGCCGTGGACTTGGCATTGCCGTGCAGGTAGGTGCGCCGGGGATCAAACCCGGCGGCCAGAGCCAGCGCGAGCTCACCGCCCGAGGCCACGTCACAGGCCAGTCCCTCGGCGGCCAGCGCCCGGTAGACGGCGGTACACGGGAACGCTTTGGACGCGAACAGCACGTCGAAGTCATCGTGCCGGGCCGCCACCGCATCCCAGAACCGGCGGGCGCGGGCGCGGAGATCATCCTCGACCACGATGTAGACGGGGGTCCCGAACTCGCTGGCCAGCGCCGGCACGTCACAGCCGCCGAGCTCGAGATGTCCGGCCGCGTTGACCCGCGTGCCGAGTGGGAGGACGTGGTCAAGCGCGGAGTGGGTCTCAATACTCACAGCACGCAAAGATATGCTGTGGGCCGTGGGGGCACGGTCATGAGCGCGATCGCGGCCGGCTTTTAGATGCTGGGTTCGCGTCGCGCCGGGCGAGCGCTGCAGCCGCTGCGTCCCCGCACCGGCGTTCACGATGGACTGGCCTATGCGCTCTGGTGTCCGGTCGATGGCGAGCCGCCGCGGGCCGGGGTGCTCGTCCTTCACGGCGCGGGCTCAGCCAAGGAAAGCCACTACGACTTCGCCCGCGCGGCGATCGCCGTGGGCTTTGCTGCGCTGGTCTTCGATCAACGCGGTCACGGTGAAAGCGAAGGGCGTCTGGACGCCCGCGCGCTCAGCGATGTCGTGGCCATGGCCGGCCTGCTGCGCCGCGAGCTGGCGCCGGGCGCCCCGATCGCGGTGCGCGGGTCCAGCCTGGGTGGCTACCTCGCGCTGCGGGCCGCCGCC
>DASXHG010000371.1:0-2411 GCA_036488625.1 Solirubrobacteraceae bacterium
CGATTGATGGGTGTCGCCAGGAGCGGCTCGGCGACCTAACGACAGACGACGACCGCCCCGTCCTGGATGGCGAGAGCAGCAAACCAGTCGAGTTTGTGGTGCGCCGGTGACGCTTTGGCGCGGCCCCGGGGTGCGACGGCGCCACCGCGCCCGGACAGCGAGAGCAACGAACGAGACGGGGTGGCGAAGTCTGGTTACGTCTGGAGTAACGAGAATTCGCCACTTGCCTGAGCCGTCGCGACTAAAGCCCCTTGCCCGCGGCCAGACTGGGCTGACGTCTGTCCCCTTTCCGGTGGGCGAAGGTCAGGTCGTCGAGTCGACGAATGAGGAGTCAGTGGCCGCGGGGCTTCCTGCCCGGGGAACGCGGAAGGCGATCTGCCGCTCGCGCTTGCCCTTGAGCTCGAGCTCCTCACGGATGCCAACAGTCGCCGGGAGACCGGCCGCCACCCGCTCCGAGAGAAGGATCTCGCCCCCGGCCGCCTGGCTCTGCAAGCGCGACGCGGTGTTGACCACGTCACCGACGGCCGTGAAGTCATACAACGCTCGCTGGCCGATGTTGCCGACGAACGCCTCACCGACATCCATCCCGATGCCCAGCTCGACAAACGGTCCGGAGTCCGACCCGTAGCCGACGGCAGAAAGCAGCTCGACGGCGTGATCGAGCATCTGGGCGGGTACGTCGCCGCGGCTAATGCTCGGTTTGAGATCGGGCAGATACAGCGCCATCACCTCATCACCGATCAGTTTGTCGATCACGGCCTCGGGAAAGAGGACGTCCTCGGCGCACCGGTAGAAACGGCGCAGAAGCATCGTCGCCGCTTGCGGATCGCCGCCGTCAAGGCGTTCCGTAAACCCGCGCAGGTCGGCAAACAGCACGCCGATGTGTTGGGTCATCCCTCCCGGAGGCGAGAACTCGACGCACGTGGCGCAGACAGTGGGGTTCTTGCGCGATGGTCGGTAGCCGAGCGGTCCGACGATATACCGACCGATGCCGGCAAACGGAGCCCCGCAGACCCCGCACCGAGGGCTGCTGGGAAGAGCTCGAAAGAATGCGCTCGTCACGCCGCCGAGGCCGTGCTCGTGAAGGTGCCACGCCACCTCCCAATCCTCCGGTGCCAGTGGCTCACCCGCCGCGCGACCGGCTGCTCGGCGGAGCTTGCGCACGGCCATTCGCTGCCACAACGTCGGTTTTGAGCTCACGTCCCCCGGGCCCGGTCCGGCCATGAAGGCGACCTTACCCCCGGTGACGGTCGCTGGCAATGCGCCGCGCTTGCGCGAGAGATTGCTCAGCCGGCCGCGCTGGGGCCGATCTGCCAGAGGCCATCCAGATCGTGGGGCTGCTTCAGCCAGCGCCGGGCGTCGTTCTGTCCGAGGTTGATGAGAGCGCGGGCGAACTCGGGGGAGAAGAGGAGGTAGCTGAGGAGCTCAGCGTGTTGGGTGCCGGCGCGACCGGCGAGGAGCTGGCTGAGCAGTGTCAGGTCAGGCGAGCGGATCGCGTCGAGCGGGCCGCTGTACTGCTTGCGGAGCACCCGGAGCGCGGCCTTGGCGATCGTGTCGCGCTGCTGCGGCGCGATGACCATGAAGGGAACTCGGCGCTTCTTGCCCGGGGTTACGCGGGTCGCCCGGGTCAGGGTGTTGATGGTGGCGAGCGTGTGGACGTCGGAGGTGAGCTGGTCGCCCAGCAGGCCGGTGAGGATCTGCCCGGCACCGACGAGAGCGTCGGGCTGCTGGGGGCCGGCGAGCTTGGCCGGCCCCGGGGCGAGCGAGTTCAGTGCCACCACGACCACGCGTTCGGCCCCGAACTCCAGCGCGGGCTTGATCGGCGTGTTGAGGCGAGTGCCGCCGTCGAAATACCAGCCGCGGGCCGCGCGCGGCGCCTTCACGTCTACGGCGGGGAAGACGGCCGGGATGGCCGCCGAGGCCAGGACCTGGTCTTCTGAGAGCGGGGTGGCGACGTAATCGATGCCCCGCACGCGGTCGGGCGGTGGCGACGCCAGGCCGTCATGAAAGACGACCGAGCGGCTGGTCGCGGCCGAGGTGGCGACAACGCCGACGGTGTCCAGGTGACCGGCGTCGATGTTTCGCGAGATCTGCGCGAAGTCGACGCGCTCCTGAAGCGAGGTGCGCAGCGGCGCGGGGTCCAGCAGCGAGTCAAGATGAGCCCCGGGGACGCCGAGGACCTCGCCCGCATAGCCGCTCAGCCGCAGCAGCGTGCCGAGTGACAGCAGGGGCTGGGCGACCTCGGTCCAGCTGATCGATTCCCATGTGCCCAGCGCTTCGGTGGCGAGCTGGTCGGCAGGCAGCTGGGCGTTGGCGGCCAAAAAACTCGCGTTCAGGGCCCCGACGCTCGTACCGATGACGATCCGCGGCCGCAGCCCACGCTCCTCGAGGACCGGTAGCAGCACCGACAG
>DASXHG010000387.1:0-7685 GCA_036488625.1 Solirubrobacteraceae bacterium
ATGCGTTGCCCGGCAAACCCTGCAGAGCAAAGCCGCTTGGTCCGTGCTTCGCCGAGCGGCGCGCGCGTTTCGGACGAGTGTCAGCGCACCCGGGTGAGTGACTCTCGTAGAAAAAGCGCTCCCAGGGGTCGCATTTTCTACGAGAGTGCGCTTTCCAGCCCCGATTTGGGCGCGACCCGCCGGCGATGGCGAGACCGGGACTCGGACGCCAACCGACAGGCGATGGCGAGACCGGGACTCAAACCCTCCGGACGACGTCCCGGGTCACGGCACGGACGCCAACCGACAGGCGATGGCGAGACCGGGACTCGAACCCGGGACACCACGATTTTCAGTCGTGTGCTCTACCAACTGAGCTATCTCGCCGTGGGCGCGCGATGGTAGCGGCTGCGGGGCGTTTCGTCGCCCGCGCAACGCGTTGCATTTCGTCCACGGAGGCCCCAAAAACCGCCTCGGGCCCGTCCGGGATCAACGCTGCTGGAACGTCATCGGTTTGCCATCTGCCCACGGCGGGGCAGAATTGTCGGATTCAGGTAAATCGGTTGGGTCGACCCGGGAGGTTGTGTGCGACGGCTAGGGATGATTACTACGGTGCTCGCACTGCTCGCCACGCTGGGAGCGCTCACGCCGGTGGCGGGCGCCACCTCTTTCACCAACCCCGTGAAGCTGACCGGAGCGACCGGCGGCGAGCCGAGCATCGTCACCGATCCGTTCGGAGACGCCTTCGTTTCTGGCCCGCAGGGGATCCCAGCCGGAGCGAATGAGAGCGAAGGAGTTGGGTTCTGGCGCTCAACCAATGACGGCACGAGCTTTGCGCCCGCCCAGATCATCGGCTCGAACACCGGCGGCGGCGATAGCGACCTGCTGTTTTCCAAGGGCGCCCTCTACGTTGCCGACCTCGAGGCCAGCACGGCCCAGATCTGCAAGAGCACCGATCGCGGCCTGACCTTCAACGGCATCGGCCCCACTCCCGATCCGAATCACTGCACGAAGACCAATGGTGGTCAGGCCGGACCTTCGGACGACCGCGAGTGGTTGACGGCCGCCCCCGACGGAACGCTCTACCTCACGTATCACGAGTTCGTAACGGCGCAACCGGTCGGGTTCCGCAGCGACAACGCCGGCGGAGATGACTTCTCCAACGCCTGCGGGTCGATTGTCACCGACCCGACGATCGAGGCCAACGTTCCCACCGATATCACCGGTGGGACGCTTGTCGCAAAGCCGGTCACCGACTCCAAGGGCAACCTGTACGTCCTGTTCTCCACCAGCACTCAACGCGAAAACGCGCTGGCCCAGGCCCAGGGGCAGCCCAGCGGTACGTTCAGCCAGCTCTACCTGGCCGTCTCCCATGACAGGTGCAAGACGTTCACCGACCACACCGTGTTCGATGGTGAAACCCGTTACGGGGAGAACACGGTCCAGTTCGGCGACATCTTCAATGACCTGGCGATCGACGGCGCGGACAACCTGTACGTCATCGGGGCGGGTTACATCGGCCACACTCAGTTCGCCAAGACGGCCAACGTCTATCTGTTCCGCTCCACCAATCAAGGCCAGACGTGGTCTTCCCAGCAGCAGATCGGCAGTAGCGACGCAGCGCACATGCTGCCCGCCGCCGCCGGCGGACCTCGCGCCGGTCAGCTCTCGATCGGCTATTTCCGCACCGTCAACGGCGTCACTGACCCCAACAGCACCACCGGCAAGTGGACCTACGCCACCGCTCAGTCGACCAATGCCGCCGGCGGATCCCCGAGGTTTGACTACAGCGACGTGAACCCCGGCTTCGTCTACCACAAGGGCGAGATCTGCAACGAGGGAATTCTCTGCGGAACGACCCCCAACGGGCCTAGCGACCGTTCGCTCCTTGACTTCACCGCGGCGGCCGTCGACAACCACGGCTGCACGCTTTACACGTTCGCAGGCAATCCGACGGGATCCCCGGGCAACAACACCGGCTCCAACACGTTCAATTACGTGACGCGCCAGACCAGCAGCTGCTTCAACCGCACGGGAGCCGGCGGTTCGGGCTCGGGTAGTGGCTCCGGGTCATCCGGGTCATCGAAGGGCGCCGGTACCGGCAAAGGCGGCCCCCAGTGTCCGCGGCCTACCGGCCGGATTGCGGGAACCAGGATTGGACGTTTGGCGCTCGGTATGACCCGCAGGCGGGCGCGCCACCTCATGCCGCACTACACCGTCACCCACAATGGATTCGACAACTACTGCCTGCGGGCAGGCTGGGGAATCCGGGCCGGTTACCCGTCCGCCAAGCTGCTGCGCTCAGTGTCTCCGTCACTCCGCCGCCGCAGTGCCGGCAAGATCGCCATCGCGCTGACCGCAAACCGCTACTTCGCGCTGGAGCGCGTCCGTCCGCGGACCAAGCTGTCCTCGGTCGCACGGAGGCTGCATGTCTCGCGCCCCTTCCATGTGGGGGCGAACTACTGGTACATCGTGCCCGGTAAGGCCGCGCGAGGAGTGCTCAAGGTTCGCGGCGGCCGGATCCAGGAGATCGGACTCGTGGCTCGCTCCCTGACCAACGGCCGTGCGGCGCAACGCCGGCTGTTCAGGAGCATGAACAGCGGCTAGGACGCTACCGCGCCGATTAGTCAACGGCGTGGGTCAGGCGGTGCAGCAGTTCAAGCGCCCCGCGCTTAGACAGGGGCTCGTTGAGGTTTCCGCATTTCGGCGACTGAACGCAGGACGGGCATCCGTCCTGACACGGGCACTCGCCGATCAGCCGCTGGGCGTCGATGACCAGCCGCCCGAATTGTTCAAAGCCACGACGAGCGATCCCCACGCCTCCTGGGTGCCCCTCGTAGATGAAGATCGTGGGTCCCCCGGTCTGCGGATGGGCGTTGGTCGACAGTCCGCCGATGTCCCACCGATCACACATTGCGATCAGCGGCAGGACCGCGATCTGTCCGTGTTCGAGCGCGTGCAGCGAGCCCAGCAACTGGGCGGGCGGGAACGGGGGCACCGACGGTCCGTCGATCAGCTGGTCGAGCTCGTACCACAGAGCCTGGGTCGGGAATTCGGTGGTCGGGAGATCGAGCGCCTGGAAGTCGATCACCTCGTGGTCCTGCAGGCTCTTTCGCTGGAAACCGAGAACCTCTTCGGAGTAGACAACGGACCCGAACGAGAGCGTTACGCCGTGACTGCTGCGGCGCTCGATGAGACGTTCGATGTAGGTCATGCTCTCGCGCTTGGTCTGAGTGAAGTAATCGCCGTCAAAGGGCTCGAGCACCGCACGCCGCGCGTCCAGATCGAGGTCCAGGACCAGGTAGGAGCGCCCCATGTGCAGGTAGACCGCGCCCTCGTGGACGGTTGAGTAGGCGCGGCCGGCCTCGATCGTGCCCAGCACCTCACCCGAGGCGCCGTCGATGAGCACGAAGCTGTCGGCAGACGCCGATCGCAGCGCGACGCGGGCGGCGGGGTAATCGTCGGCCCGGCGGAGCACGAACCCGGTCGCTCGCTCGCGCAGCAGGCCCGCCTCGGCCAGGGCCGTGGCGTGCTCATGCCATCGCGGCCCGAGGATCGACTCATCGGCTTCGCTGAGCGGCGCCTCGTGTGCGGCACAGAGCAGATGCTCGGCGTAGATCTGGCTGCTGCCCGGATCGAGGATCGCGGCCTCCACGGGACGGCCGAGGAAGTCATCGGGGTGGCGGCAGAAGAACTGATCCAGCGCGTCCTCGCCGGCGATGTAGACGGCCAGGCCGCGCCCCCGTCGGCCGGCTCGCCCCCACATCTGGCGCAGGCTGGCCACCGTGCCCGGAAACGTCACGCACACGGCCGCGTCGAGCTCGCCGATGTCTATGCCCAGCTCGAGCGCGTCCGTGGTCACGACACCGAGCAGCTCACCGCCGGCCAGGCGTTGCTCGATGTCGTGCCGCTGCGCGGTCGTGTAGCCCGCCCGGTAGGGCGCGATCCGCTCGGCCAACTCCGGAGTGAGTCGATCTCGGGCGTGGCGGAGGATGAGCTCGATGCCCTTGCGCGACTTCATGAAGCAGATCGTCCTGGCGCCGTTTGAGACGAGCGCGGAGAAGACCTCGGCGGCCTCATACAGGGCCGAGGCCCGCACCCCCAGCGCCTCGTCGAGCAAGGGCGGGTTCCACATGGCGACGCGGCGAGTCGGCTTGGGCGCCGTGTCCTGATCGACGAGCGTGAAGTCCTCGAGCCCGGTCAGGCGCTCAGCCAGATCGACGGGATTGGCGATCGTCGCCGAGGCGAGCAGAAAGCGGGGTGCGGTGCCGTGGATTGCCGCCGCCCGGCGCAGCCGCCGCAACACGTTTCCGACGTGCGAGCCGAACACGCCGCGGTACACGTGGGCCTCGTCGATGACGACGAAGGCCAGGTTGGCGAACAGGTCGCCCCACGCGTCGTGGTGGGGCAGGATCCCCACGTGGAGCATGTCGGGGTTGGTGAGGATGAGGTTGCTCCGTTTGCGGATCGCGGAGCGTTCCGCGCGCGGTGTGTCCCCGTCGTAGATGGCGGGCCGGATCGCCTTGGTCAGGCCGAAGCGATGCAGCGACCGTGCCTGGTCCTGGGCGAGCGCCTTGGTCGGATACAGGTACAGCGCGCGGGCCGTCGGATCCGAGGTGAGCACCTCGAGCGTGGGGAGCTGAAAGCACAGCGATTTGCCCGACGCCGTGCCGGTCGTAACGATCGTCGGGCCCGCGAACGCCGCATGCAGCGCCTGGACCTGGTGCTCGTACAGGCGCTCTATCCCGGTATCCGCAAGCGCCTTGACGACCGGCCAGCTCAGCTCGTCGGGGATCGACTCCGTCCGCCCTGAGCGAGCGGGCACCGTGTCGTCGTGGACGAGGCGCTCGTCCTCCCGGCCCGCCTGCAGCAGGCCCTCCCAGGGCTCGGTTTCGCGGATCGCGGTCACTGGTCTGAGTATGGCGGGGTCGAGACCCTCGATTCCGCCCGTGACTCGACGCCCGACCAGAGCCTGCCGGGAGACCGCTGCTACGGTCGCGGCCGCCATGCGCTGCCTCTACGTGGATCTGGACGGAACCCTGCTCGGGCCGCGAGCATCACTGCTGACCGGCGCCGGGGGAAAGTTCAGCCTGCTCGGGGTGCGCGCGCTGGAGGCGTGTGCGCGAGCCGACGTCGAGGTCGTGATCTATTCAGGCCGTCGCGAGCAGAGCGTGTTCGAGGCGGCCCGGTTGATCGGATCACGCGCCTTCATCTTCGAGCTCGGCTGTGGCCTGGTCCTGGACGGCGAGCTTGAGTGGCTGACGGATGGCTTTGAGCCCTCCCCGGAGCTCGGGCCGATCTACGACCAGATCGAGGCCTCCGGCGCCCCAGCTCTGCTCCTCGAGCGTTACGGCGATCACCTGGAGTACCACTCGCCATGGTCCGCCAACCGCGAGGTCTCTCACCTCTTCCGAGGCCTGGTTGATTTGCCGGAGGCCAACGCGCTGCTCGCCGAGGCCGGCCACGGCGGCCTCCGCCTGGTCGACAACGGAGTGGTCCGCGCGGCGGCCGAGCAGATGCCGGGCCTGCCCGCGATCCACGCCTACCACCTGATTCCGGCCGGAGCCTCAAAGGCTCGCGGCGTGGCCCGGCACATGCAGGCTCGCGGTTACGCCCCGGAAGACGTCATCGCCGTGGGCGACTCTCGCGAGGACATGGACGCCGCGTCGGTGGTGGGCACTTTCTGGCTCGTCGCCAACGCGCTCGAGCGCGACCCGACCCTCCAAGCGGAGGCGTCGGGACGGCCCGGAGTTCGGCTGGCCGCTGAGAGTTACGGCGCTGGCGTCTATGAAGCCGTGGTCACGACACTGGCTGAGCGTCTCTGATGCGGGCACCCTGGTGCGCCCGGTCCTCAGAGGGCTCGTCGTCATCCCACGTCACTGGCTGACTCTGTTCGGCGGCATGGGCGTCTCCCACTGCCCACCCAAGCCGCTCGACGAGCTGCGCCTGGAAGTGACGCGACTCGAAGTCGTCAACGCTCACGCGCTCGGCGAACATCACGGCGTGGTCGCGGCGCTCGGCACGTCCGTCAGCAACCACGATGATTTGAGGCATACCCCTGTCCTCTCGTCTCGTTTTTTTTCGTTCGTTGGGCAGACTGACAGCCGAGTCTTCAGCTGCAGTAAACATCTGGTATCCGTTTCGCGAACCGCGGTTCCCCGCCGAACCCGAGCTAGAGGTCAGGGGCGGCTGCGCAGCAGGTAACGAATCCGCCCCCACAGCCGGCGCCAGAAGCCGCCTTGCACGACCGCCCGCGAACGGGGTGGGGGCGGCACAGTCGCTCGTACGACCTCGACCCATTCGTCGAGGGGCAGGTCTCCGGAAATGAGCTGCCCGAGCGCGCGCGTCACCGGTGCTTCCACTCCCGCCCGAGTCAGGGCCCGGGCGAGCAGCGGCACTGATTCCAGGGCCTCGACCGCCTGCCCCACACGGCCGCCGATCTCGGCCGCCGGCACTCCCTCGGCCAGGAGTTCGCCCGCCCGCCGGTTGCGACTCTGTGGAGCCAGAGCCGTGGCCACGAGGTCACCCGTGCCGGCCAGACCGATCATCGACTCGGGTCGCGCGCCCTCCGCCTCGGCCCAGCGCCACACCTCGGCGAAGATGTGCCCGGCCGCGGCCCCGGCAGCGTTGAGCCCCTGTTTCTCAGTCGCGCCCGAAGCCAGTGCCGCGGCGTTCTTTGCCGCTCCGGCGAGCTCGACCCCAGTTGGATCGTTGGACTCCTCGCACACGACGCCGGCGCGGATGAACACGCTCGAGAGTGTGCTGGCCAGCGCCTCGTCGACTGACGCCGCCACCAGGCCGGCACCCGCACTGACCATCTCGTGCGCGTGCGCGGGGCCGCCGAGGCAGGCCGTGCGATGCTCGCCGAAGCGACGGCGCAGCAGCCGGGCCGGAGGCTCGCCGTCGGGCGGAACGAGACCCTTGGCCAGCGAGACGATCGCCGCCTTCGCGGGCAGGCCGGAATGCTCGAGGCCGTTGATCACCTCCTCGAGGCCTGAGGAGGGGACGCCGAGGAACACATAGTCAGCGCGGGCCAGGCCGGCGCTGACGTCCTCGATGCGCAACTCTCGTGGCAGTTCGACCCCGCGCAGGTAGACCTTGTTCTCCCGCTCGTCCTGGAGCAACTTGGCCTGTTCCTTGGTTCGGGCCTGGAGCGTGGTTCGCAGTCCGCCCCGCGCCAACAGAACCGCGACGGCCGTCCCGAACGAACCCGCGCCGATGACGACGGCGCGGCGCGTGCCGGGGGCGGGCAGGTGAATGGACGGTCGCGAGAGCGGCGGCACGGAAGCGTGGAGGGTATCCGCGGTCGCGCAGCGAGAACTACGCCGCGCCCCGGGCCCGCGGGGTCGCGGTAGCCGACTCGTCCTCAGTGGCGATTGCGTCGGCCAGCTCGCCGGCGGCTTCGGCCATGGCCCCGAACGCGTCGGCGACCTCGGCCGCGCTCGATCCGGTGATGGCCTGGTTCAGCTCCGCCACCGCGGCGTCAAAGCGGCTCCACAGCTCGGCCGGCCCCCGGCGCCCGGTGTCTGGCCTCAGCTCATACGGCGGCGCTGAGTTCTCGGCCCCGGGAACGGGGCGCCAAAGGAGCCCCGCCGCGTGCGCGTGCTCCCATGCCACCTGCTCGGCGCTCGCCGCCTCGGCGAGATCTTGAAGGCGCTGGGCGAAGCCGAGGTCGGGCGGAGCGAGCTTGTGCTGTCGCATGGCCG
>DASXHG010000421.1:0-3616 GCA_036488625.1 Solirubrobacteraceae bacterium
TGGCTTTTGGCGAGATCATCAGGGTGTTTGCGATAAACGGGACGTCGATCTCGATCGCTGGCATGCCGCTGACGGCGGGGGTACTGGGCATCAGCGGCATCGACTCGCCGTACTTCCCGGGGGCGGGCACACTCGACCAGCTCCACCTCAGGCCCTGGTACTGGATCGTCCTCGCGCTCGTCCTGATCACGCTGTTCGTCAACCTGCGCATCCGTGATTCGAGGCAGGGCCGGGCGTGGGTTGCCCTGCGCGAGGATGAGGTCGCAGCAGTCTCGATGGGAATCCCCCTGGTCAGGACGAAGCTGCTCGCCTACTCGCTCGGCGCGGCGTTCGGGGGCATCGCGGGTGCTTTTCTCGGCGCCTACACGACGCTCGTGGGCGCCGACCAGTTCCAGTTCGGCTTCTCCGTCTTCGTCCTGGCCATGGTCATTGTCGGAGGCCTGGGGTCGATCTGGGGGGTCGTGCTCGGCGCCCTGCTGCTGGCGAACATCAACTACTACCTGATCCCGGACGTCCTCAACCACATTCCCGGTGACCTGGGACTCAACTTCAACCTGACCGACCTGCAGGTGTCGATCTTCGGCTTCCTGCTCGTGTTGGTGATGGTGCTTCGTCCGCAGGGCCTGCTGCCCGAGCGGCGGCGAAAACTCGAGCTCACCGCGGGAATCGGCGAGACTGAGATGGAGGGGCCGGGTACCAGCTGGGCCGGGGTTGAGCCCGGCGAGGTGACGCAATGAGCGTCGAGACGCCCCCCGCCACCGAGGCCGGTGCGCAGGCGATCATGCGCACCGAGGGGCTCGGAAAGACGTTCGGTGGCCTGGTCGCGGTCAGCGCCACGTCGATCTCGATTCCGATGCGGTCGATCGTGTCGATCATCGGTCCCAACGGCGCTGGGAAGACGACGCTGTTCAACATGCTGACCGGGCTGTACAAACCCACGCAGGGGCGGGTGTGGTTCGGGGAGCGCGATATCACGGGTCTGCGACCGGACAAGGTCACCGCACTCGGCGTCGCCCGGACCTTTCAGAACATTCGCCTGTTCGGCGCGATGACCGCGCTCGAGAACGTGATGGTTGGACGCCACTGCCGAATGCGTGCCGGTGTGCTCGGATCGATCGTCCGAACTCCCCGTGTACGGGCCGAGGAGAGGGCGGTCCGCGAGCGGGCGGCGGCGCAGCTCGAGTACGTGGGTCTGCAGTCGCGTCAGTTCGGCCAGCTCGCGATCCACTTGAGCTATGGCGACCAGCGCCGGGTCGAGATTGCTCGCGCCCTTTCATCGGAGCCGAAACTGCTCCTGCTCGACGAGCCGACGGCCGGGATGAATCCGCAGGAGTCGGCGGTCCTGACTGACTTCATGCGGAAGCTGCGCGACGACCTCGATCTCACCATCCTCTTGATTGAGCACGATATGAAGGTCGTGATGGGGGTTTCCGAGCGCGTCACCGTGCTCGACCACGGTGAGAAGATCGCCGAGGGATCGCCGGCCGAGGTGCGCGGGACCCAGCGGGTCATCGAGGCCTACCTCGGGAAGCAGACATGATCACCGTCCTCGCCGGCTCGACAGCGTGGAGCGCAGGCTGATGGCGCTGCTTGAGGTCTCCGACATCCACGCCTATTACGGGTCGATCGAAGCTCTCAGAGGGGTGTCGCTGACCGTCGATGAAGGCGAGGTCGTGACCTTGATCGGCTCCAACGGAGCCGGGAAGTCGACCACGCTGAGGGCCATCTCGGGTCTGACGCCCGCCTCGACCGGCCGGATCACCTTCGCCGGCGGTGAGATCACGCGCGTTTCCGCTCACGAGATCGTCGCGCAGGGGATCGCCCTCGCCCCCGAAGGGCGCCACTGCTTTCCCCGCATGAGCGTACGTGAGAACCTCGACCTCGGCGCGTACCGACGCACCGGAGCGACCGTGGCCGAGGACCTGGATCGCGTCTACGACCTGTTCCCGCGGCTACTCGAGCGCGAACGACAGAAGGCGGGCACCATGTCAGGCGGGGAGCAGCAGATGCTCGCCATCGGGCGGGCGTTGATGGCGCGGCCGAGACTGCTCATGCTCGACGAGCCCTCAATGGGAATCGCGCCCATCCTCGTCCAGCGCATCTACGAGACGATCGCCCAGATCAACCGGGATGGAGTGACGATCCTGCTCGTCGAACAGAACGCGAACTACGCGCTCGACGTGGCCGCGCGTGGCTACGTGCTCGAAACCGGTCGCGTCGCGCTGGCCAACCGTTCCGACGAACTGCGCGACGATCCCGACGTTCAGAGGGCGTACCTGGGCGCATGACGATCTTCGCGACGATCGGGGCGACTGCCCTCTATCTGCTGTTCGTGTGGTTGATGTCAGCCGCGGCCGGCTCCTGGCTCACGCAGCGAAAGGGTTACGGTGAGCGACTCGGCCTGGCCTTCGGCCTTCTCCTCTCCGCCGCTGGACTGCTCGTGGTCTTGCTTCTTCCCGGGCGGCCAGGATCGGCGTGGAAGCTCGACGGGCCGATCCCTCGGCGCCGATCGAGGGCCTCGGCCGCCGGCCGGGGGCCGGAATTACCCCCCGATTCACCGTAAACCGCCTCGCGCTTGGCCGCGGGCGCTTCAGCGACCCAGGATGCGCAGCTCCTCGGTGGCCGCAAAGCCCATCTCCACGCCGGCCTGGGCGGCGCCGCTCTCTCGCGCTTCGTCGGCGACCGCGGCCGCGACCGCGCCCACCACTTCGCGGTTGAAGACCGAGGGGATGATGTAGTCCTCGCGCAGTTCGTCGCCGGGCACGATGTCGGCGATCGCACGGGCGGCGGTGGTCTTCATCGCCTCGGTGATCTGAGTGGCGCGGACGTCCAGCGCGCCGCGGAAGATGCCCGGGAAACAGAGCACGTTGTTGATCTGGTTGGGGTAATCAGACCGGCCGGTGGCCAGAATCCGCACGTACGGGGCTGCCTCCTCGGGGGAGATCTCGGGCGTGGGGTTGGCCATCGCGAACACGATCGGATCGGGGTTCATGCGCTGCAGGGCCGAGGCCGGCAGCACCCGGCCCCCGGACAGCCCGATCAGGAGGTCCGCGCCCTCGAGCACGTCGATCGGGCCGCCCGCCCGGCGTTCGAGGTTGGTGACCTCGGCCAGCCTGCGCTTGGCGTCGGGCATGCTGCCATCCAGGTAGTCCTCGCGGTCGGTGCGCAGCGCCCCGCGCGAGTCGCAGCCGATGACGTGGCGCACCCCGGCCTCGAGCAGGATCTTTGAGACGGCCACACCGGCCGCGCCGAGCCCGATCACGACCACGCGGATGTCGCCGATCCGCTGGCCGGTCAGGGTCAGGGCGTTCAGCAAGGCGGCCAGAACCACGACCGCGGTCCCGTGCTGATCGTCATGGAAGACCGGGATGTCGAGCTCCGCCTTGAGCCGATCCTCGATCAGGAAGCAGCGCGGGGCCGAGATGTCCTCGAGGTTGATGCCCCCGAAGCCGGGGGCGATCGCCTTCACGGTGGCGATGATCTCCTCGGGGTCGCGCGTGTCCAGAGCGATCGGGAAGGCGTCCACGCCGGCGAACTCCTTAAACAGCATCGCCTTGCCCTCCATCACCGGCATGGCGGCGCGAGGCCCGATGTCACCCAAGCCCAGGACGGCGGT
>DASXHG010000348.1:0-2814 GCA_036488625.1 Solirubrobacteraceae bacterium
CGCTGGCCGAGGCCCAGCAGGCCAAGCTCGGACTGGTGTGCAAGAAGCTCGCCCTGAAGGAGGGCGAGCGGGTTCTCGACGTCGGCTGCGGTTGGGGCAGCTTTGCCATACACGCCGCCCAGCACTACGGCGTCAAGGTCCTCGGCGTGACCCTGTCTGAGCAGCAGGTCAAGCTCGGGCGCCAGCGCGTCCGCGAGGCCGGGCTCGAGGATCAGGTCGAGCTCCGGGTCGCCGACTACCGTGAGCTGTCTGGAGACCAGTTCGACGCCATCTCCTCGATCGGGATGGTCGAGCACGTCGGCGAGGAGCGGATCGACCTCTACATGCACACCCTGGCCGATCTGCTGCGCCCGGGGGGTCGAATCCTCAACCATGGGATCGCCAAGCTGATGGACTTCGACACCAAGGACGAGGGCGCATTCTCAGAGCGGTTCGTGTTCCCCGACGGGGTACCGCTCCCGCTCTCGCGGATCGAACTGGCGATGGAGCGGACCGGCCTCGTCACCCACCACGTCGAGGGCCTGCCCCAGGACTACGCCGAGACCCTCAAGTACTGGATCGCCAGCTTCGAGGAGCGCTACGACGACGCCGTCCGCCTGGCCGGAAGCGAGCGCGCCCGCGTCTGGAAGATCTACCTGCGCGCCGCTCGCCAGGGGTTCTTGACCGGCTGGGCCTCGGTCTACCAGGTGCTGGCCGACAAGCCGGCCTAGTCGGCGCCGAGCGACACGCCCCGGGCCGGCACCGGGGAGGACTGGACGATCGAGGTCGTCGTCTGTCCGTACACGGCGAGCTGATCGATCAGCTCCTCGAGATGGGTCACGTCGCGCACGTGGGCCTTGGCCAAGAAGCAATCCTCGCCCGTGATGCGGTGGGCCTCGACGACCTCGGGCAGTCGGGGGAGGAGTTCAGCCACCTTGTGCAGCTGGCGGGGTGCGGGGCGCACGCGGACGATCGCGCTGAGCGCGTAGCCGAGGGCGGCCGGATCGACGTCGGCGCGGTAGCCGCGGATCACGCCCGCCGACTCGAGCCGCTGCAGGCGCTCGGCGACCGTCGGCGCGGAGATGTGCAGGCGCCGGGCGAGCCCGGCGAGCGTGATCCGGCCATTGCCCTGAAGCTCTTGGAGCAATGCACGGTTGATGGGGTCGATCTGTCGCTGATTCGAAGGCAAACCAAAACAAATATATATAAATAGTTGTTGTTCTGGCCGTAGCTACCCGTGATCATGAGCTATCCGTCGTCGCGTGCCGCCGCCCGAGCTGTATTTCGTCGTCAGCGCGGTCTTTCACTATCTGGGACCGTCATTCGCCGTGCTGTTGTTCGCCCGCGTCCCGGTCCTGGGCGTGGCCTGGCTGCGCGTGGCCAGCGCGGCGGTCATCTTTGCCCTCTGGCGCCGCCCGCTGGGGGTGCTGCGGACGCCGTCGGTGTGGGCCTGGGGGGCCACGCTGGCGGTCATGAACTGCTGCTTCTACGAGGCGATCCATCGCTTGCCGCTGGGCACGGTGGCGGCGATCGAGTTCGCCCCCGTCGTCGCCCTGGCCGCTTTCGGAGCCCGCACGGCACGCAACCTCGGCGCGCTCGCGCTGGCCGTGGGCGGGGTGGCGCTGCTCAGCGACGTGCAGCTGGCCGGCTCACCGCTGGGCTTCGCTTTCGCGGTCGCCAACGCGCTGTTGTTCGCGCTCTACATCGTGCTCGCTCACCGCGCGTCGCGGCTGGCCGGCCTTGACGGCCTGGCCGCGGCGATGCTCGTGGCCGCCGTGCTCGTCACGCCGGTCGGCGGCGCGGCCGTGGTCAAGGTGCTCGATGATCCGGTCGCGCTGCTGGCCGGGGTGGGGGTGGGGATCTCCTCATCAGTGATCCCGTACGTGACCGATCAGCTGGCCATGGCGCGGCTGCCGCGGGCCACCTACGCGCTGATGGTCGCGCTGCTGCCGGCCACGGCGGTGCTGATCGGGGTGATTGTCCTCCGGCAGTTGCCCAGCGTCGCCGAGCTGGTTGCCGTGGGGCTCGTGATCGCCGGGGTCGCGATCCATCACGACCCCGGCGACGGAGCGAGTGATCAGGCGGCGGCGGGCGCGGCGGCCGTGTCCGGCGCGGGCGCCGGGGTGGACGGCTCGACGGGGGCGGCCTGGGACTCCGCATAGGCGTGGGCACCGGCAGCGCCGGCGACGCCGAGCAACAGAGCGATCAGGGCCCACTTCGAGCCCTGGGCCTCGCTGCCGCGGGCGGCATCGACCGAGATGGCGCCCGGACCGGTCTCGGCCAGAGCCAGGGCGGCGGCGATCAGGACCAGGTTGTACTCGTAGCCGCCGTCGCTGACCCAGGGGCCGTTCTTCAGGTGCACGCGGTTGATCGCCGTGAGCATCGTGGCGATCAACGCGGCCGAGGCCAGCGGGGTGGCCGCGCCGAGGAGGACCAGCGCGCCGCCTCCGGTCTCGCCCAGCCCGGCGGCCAGCGCGTGGTGCTTGCCCGGGCGCAGGCCCAAGCCGCTCTCGAAGAACTGGCCCGTGCCCTCCAGGCCGTGGCCTCCGAACCAGCCGAACAGTTTCTGGGTGCCGTGACCGACGAAGAAACCCCCCACGACCAGTCGTAGGAGAAGTCGTCCAAGATTCATACCTCGCCCTCCTTCGTAGTTTGTTGACTACGCAACTATAGCGCGTCGCGGCGGCGGTGTGGGCCAGCGAAATGCTTCGCGATCGGCTCCACGCTAGGAGTATGGTCCCGCTGTAGCGCGGGCAAACAGAGGAGAGGGAATGAGCAGCACCATCAACGTGCGCCTCAACGTAAACGGCGTCGAACACGAGCTCGAGGTCGAGC
>DASXHG010000433.1:0-1710 GCA_036488625.1 Solirubrobacteraceae bacterium
CGACAACACGATCAGGGGGAACACGTTCGACGGCAACGGCCACGCCGGGTTCGACGTGCACGCCCACGCGCCGGGCATGAACCTCGCCGGCAACGTGGTCACCGGAAACTGGATCGGCGTGAACAACCTGCGCGGCTCCGAGGGCGACGCGGACACCTCCGGTGTGTACCTCGGCGACGCCAGCCCGCTCACCATCACCGTGCGGGGCAACGTGATCGACGGCGACCAGTTCGGCGTGTTCGCGGCTGGCGGCCCGATCACGATCAACGGCGTCCGGGGGAATGTCTTCGACCACGTGACCACCGAGCTGGGCACCAGCGCCACCTTCTCCTGAAGCGCGGTACACGGGCCGGCCTTTCTGGCCGGCCCGTCCGCGCCGCTCCAGCTCACCCGTGATCACGTTCGGCCTGGTCCTGCTGGTGCTGTCCATGGCCAACGGCCCGAAGCTCAACGGACCGTTCACGCCAATCGCGGTCGGGCTCTGGATCGTGGCCGCCTCGATGATGGGGGGCACATTCGAAGGCGCCTCGATGAACCCGGCGCGGAGCTTCGGCCCGGCGCTGGCGACGCTCCACTTCGCGGACTACTGGATCTACGTCGTAGGTCCCATCCTCGGGGCGCTCGCCGCGGTCGGGGTCACTCAGGTCCTCCGCGGGGGCTCGTCGGCCAAGGAAGCTGAATTCGCCCTCGGCGCGCCCGGAGGGCCAGACGCACCGGAATGAACCACTCGCACGTTCGGCCGGGAACGCCACCCGGCCGGAATCGACCAGGAGCCACGATGACAGCAACCTACGAGATCCTCGTCCCGGGAAACTCCCTCGAGTGGAGCGGCGGCTTCCTCGGATTCGCGAACCTGACGCTGGTGACAACGTCCGAGGGCACGCTGCTCTTTGACACGGGTCACTACATCAACCGAGGCGCCCTCGTGGCGGCGCTCGCCGCACGGGACATGGTGCCGGGGGACATCGACAAGGTCTTCTTGTCCCACATCCACTTCGATCACGTGGACAACGTCGACCTGTTCCCGCACGCTGTCGTCTACCTGGGCAAGGCCGACTGGGACTACGTCCAGAACCCGGCCAAGGACGACCTGTTCATCCCCTGGGGGATCCACGAGCAGCTCTCCAGGAAAAAGCTAGAGCTTCTCGACCACGACGGCGACATCGGCGGCGGCGTGATCGCTCTCAAGCTGCCTGGGCACACGCCCGGGAGCATGGGGGTGCGATTCGAACATGCCAGCAACGGCACGGTGGTGATCGCCGGAGACGCCATCAAGAACCTCAACGAGGTGATCAATGACCGCCAGGCGAACGCCGGGCACGAGTTTCCGGTCGCGGCCAGCCTGGCCGACGACGAGTCCAGCATCTCGACAGTTGCGCGCCTGGCGGACCGAATCATCCCTGGCCACTTCCCTGAGCTGAAGCGGGAGGGGACCGTCTTCACGCCCGTCGGTCCCCAGCGCCTCGAGATCCAGTTCAAATAAGAAGACCCCGGGCACATTCAGGCAGCCCGAAGGACCGCCAGTCAGAGCGCCAGCTTTTCGAGCACGGCGCGCACCGTGCAGGCCGAGTGCTGCAGACCCTCGCGCTCCGCCCGGGACAGCGGCACCGGCAGGACGCGCAGCACGCCGTCCCAGCCGATCACCGAGGGCACCGAGAGGCACACGTCGCTGATCCCGGCGTAGCCGGTGAGCAGCGAGCTGACCGGAAG
>DASXHG010000464.1:0-6097 GCA_036488625.1 Solirubrobacteraceae bacterium
CCGGTGTCGGCATCGAAGCGCAGCGTCGCGTAGGCGTCGGCCAGCGTCATCGCGGCATGGATGGCCTCGAGCTGCTCGAGGGCCTCGCGCAGCTCGCTCGCCCCGTAAGCAGCGATCCGGCCTTCGTGCTGGTCGGCAAACGTGTTCGCCGCCGCGACCGCCTGCCGGCCCAGGTCGACCGCGCCCGACGGCCCCTCGGGCATCACCGAGCTCAGATCCCAGGCCGGAGGCTGATCACCGGCGCCGACGCTCGGCGCCTCGCTCACCGTGGCCACGACGACGACAAGCGGCGGCGCTGACGCCAGCGCCGCCGCCGGTAATGCGAGGAAGGACGCCGCAGCGCCCGCGCCCCGTCCCTCGTCACGTCCTCTTGGCCGGCCGATTCTTCATGTGGTGGTTCTTCATGTGCCCCTCGAAGTCGCCCTGCCCCTCTTCGTCCTGGCGACCGATCCGGTTGCCGGGGGAGTCCTCCTGGCGACCGATCCGGTTTCCCGGGGAGTCCTCCTGGCGACCGATCCGGTTGCCCTCGGGACCGGCCAGATGGCCCTCGACCTCGGCTGACTCGTCCTGCGTGCGCTGCTCGTCCGACTCGCCCATGGGAGCTCCTCTGATAGTTGTGCCGCCCCGCCGAAGTGGTGCGTATGTCAGGGAGACGGACGAGGTGCCGGAAATCTTCCGTAGGTGACCAAGCCCACACTTCTGGCCATCGCCGGGGCAGGGCACGAATATGATCCGCCCGTGTCCTCAGGGCCGTCAGACCAGGAACTTCCGGCCTGGTCGCTGGACCGGGAGACGGCCCGGGATCAGGTCCAGCCGTCGGTCTGGCCGCTGGGCGATGCCCGCGAATGGGCGCTGAGTGGCTCCACCGGCGCCGGTGTGCGTGTGTGCATCGTCGACAGTGGCGTCCAGGCCGACCATCCACGGGTCGGCGGGGTGGCCGAGGCGGTCGTCGTCTCCGAGACCGACGCCGGAGAACTGACCGTTACCGCCGACCACGACGGGGATGCCTACGGCCACGGAACGGCCTGCGCGGCCATCATCCGGGGGCTGGCCCCGGACTGCCGGCTGCACTCCGTGCGGGTCCTGGGGGGCGAGCTGACCGGCACCGGGCGGATGCTCCTGCACGGGCTGCGGTGGGCGATCGACCAGCACTTCGAGGTCATCAACCTGAGCCTCTCGACGACCAAGAGCCGCTTTGTCCCCGAGCTCCATGAGCTCTCAGACCGTGCCTACTTCCGCGGGTCACTGGTCGTCGCGTCCGCGCACAACATGCCGGTGGAGTCGTTTCCGTGGCGTTTCCCGGCCGTGCTCTCCGTCGGCAGCCACGCCGGCCACGACCACCTCGAGTACTACGCCAATCCCGACCCGCCGGTCGAATTTGCCGCCCCCGGAGTCGACCTCGAGCTCGCCTGGCTCGACGGCGGGACGATCCGCGCGACGGGCAACTCGTTTGCCACCCCATATATGGCCGGGCTGGCCGCGCTCGTACTGGCCAAGCACCCCGGGTTGCGTCCCTTCGAGGTCAAGACCGCCCTGCGCTGCGCGAGCAGCAACGTCCGGAGCGCGGTATGAGTGAGGCCTGCCTCGGGAGCACGGTATGAGCGCGGCCGGCGTCGGCAGCGGCGGCCTCGACGACGAGGCGGGACGCCGCTTCCTGCTGCAGTCGATCGCCGAACTCACCCGGGCCGTGTTCGGCGCCCGAGCGTGCTCGATCATGCGCTCTGACCCGGCCACGCAGGAGCTGGTCTTCGAGGCCGTGGTCGGCGAGGGAGCCGGCACCCTGGTCGGACAGCGGATCTCGGCCCGGACCGGCCTGGCCGGATGGGCGCTGGCCTCCGAGGAGCCGATCGCCGTCTCCGACGTGCGACGCGATCCGCGCTTCGCCCGCGACGTGGCCGAGGACACGGGCTACGTGCCGACGGCGATCAGCGTGTACCCACTGCTGCACGGCGAGCGTTCGATCGGCGTGCTCAACGTCCTTGATCAGGGCGCGTCGGAGCGCGTCGGGCTGGCCGACATGGAGGTCCTGGGACGGATCGCCACCCATGCCGCCGCCGTGCTCGCCCTCGTCGAGGATGCTCGTCGCGCCGATGCGGGCGAGGATCAATTCAGCCGGCTTCAGGGCCGCCTCAATTCAGCGAGCCCGCGACGGCGGGCAGCCGCCGCGGACGCCCTTGACGCCCTGCGACGGCTGCTGGAGGACTGAGGCTGACTACCGTCCGGTGCCGGCGCTCGAGCCGACCGGATCGCCGCTCGGCGTCGCCGCGCCGCGGCCGTTGGAGCTCGCGGCCGCGGCACTCTGGATGCCGGCCGCGACCTTGGCGCCGAGGTCCTTGTCGACGTTGTTCCAGTACTCGATCACGCGCTCCTGAACGGCGGGCGTGACCCCGTCGGTAGCGTGGCCGATGATGTTGTTGGCCAGACGCTCGCGCTGCTCATCGTTGAGAACCTCGCGCACCATCGTCCCCGCCTGGCCCCAGTCGTCGTCGTCGGCCCGCAACGTGTAGGCCTGACGCACCATGTCGCCGTCGGCGGCCCAGAGCCCGGCGTCGTCGGTCTGCGACGGGTCCGCCTTGGGACCGCCGTAGGAGTTAGGGGCGTACACCGGATCGCTGACGTTCACCGTGCGCCCGACGCCGTCCTTGCTGTAGCTGTGGACGGGTGCATGGGGAGAGTTGACCGGGATCTGCTTGTAGTTGACGCCGAGCCGGGCGCGGTGGGCATCGGCGTAGGAGAACCCGCGGGCCAGCAGCATCTTGTCCGGGCTCAGGCCGATTCCCGGCACGAGGTTGTTGGGCTCGAACGCCGCCTGCTCCATCTCGGTGTGGAAGTCGGTCACGTTGCGGTCCAGGGTCAGCCGGCCGACCTCGATCAGCGGGTAGTCGCCGTGGGGCCAGACCTTGGTCAGATCGAACGGGTTGAACCGGTAGCTCCGAGCGTCCTCGAAGGGCATGATCTGCATGTACAGCGTCCAGGTCGGGTGGTCGCCGTTGCGAATGGACTCGAACAAGTCGCGGCGGTGATAGTCCCCGTCCTGGCCGGCGAGCCGGTCGGCCTCCTCCTGGGTAAGGCATTCGACGCCCTGGTCGGTCTTGAAGTGGTACTTGACCCAGAACTTGTCCCCGGCCGCGTTGACCCAGCTGTAGGTGTGACTCGAGTAGCCGTTCATGTGCCGCCAGGTGCGCGGGATGCCGCGATCGCCCATCAGCCAGGTGACCTGGTGCGCGGACTCGGGCGACAGCGTCCAGAAGTCCCACTGCATGTCGTGATCACGTAGTCCGCTGTCGGCGCGCCGCTTCTGGCTGCGGATGAAGTGCTGGAACTTCAGCGGATCCCGGATGAAGAACACGGGCGTGTTGTTGCCGACCATGTCGTAGTTGCCCTGATCGGTATAGAACTTCAGCGAGAACCCGCGCGGGTCACGCCAGGTGTCGGGGCTGCCGCTCTCGCCCGCGACGGTGGAGAAGCGCGCCAGCACCTCGGTCTTGGCCCCGGGCTGGAACAGCCCGGCCCTCGTGTAAGCACTGACATCGGCAGTCGTCTCGAAGTGGCCGAAGGCGCCCGCGCCCTTGGCGTGCGGCTGGCGCTCGGGGATCCGCTCGCGGTTGAAGTTGGCCATCTGCTCGATGAGGTACTGGTCCTGGAGCAGGATCGGACCGTCGGGGCCAACGGTCAGCGAATGCTCGTCGCTGGCAACGGGGATGCCGGCGTCGGTCGTCGTGGGGGGTACCTGACTGTCACTCATTCTGGAAGCTGCTCCTTTCGTCGACTGGGAGCGCATTTTGGGGCGCGTCAATCGTTCTTATCACCAAATTCTCAAGGGTCAATTTACCCGTGCTCTTTCGGCCCAATCTCGGCCCAGGCCCCGGCCGAGGTGGCTCTTACGGGGTGGGTCAGGCTCAGCCGGCTGCGGGCGTTCTCCATCAGCGAGCTCGACGCCGGCGAGGCGGTGAGCGCGTCGCGGAAGGCCTCACCGTCGATCCTCAGCGTGCGGACGTCGTCGTCGGCGGTGACCGTGGCCGTGCGCGGAATCCGCTCGAGCACGCCGATCTCGCCGAAGTAGGCCGGGGCGGTCATCGTCCGGATCGGGCGCGACGCACCGCCAGCCTCACCCCGGGCGCTGACCTCGACGTCACCGCTGGTCAGGACGTACAGGGCATCGGCGGTGTCACCCTCGCGGATGATCGTCTCCCCGGGTGCGAACGAGGTCTCGGTGGCGATCGTGGCCAGTCGCTCCAGGATCGGGCGACTGGCGGAGTCAAAGATGTCCAGCCGCTCGAGCACGGCCACGCGCGGCTCGAGTTCGGCCGCTCGCTGCGCCGTCTCGCGGTCCACGGCCTGCAGGGCCCGATAGCCGGCCACGGCGACGACGGCGGGGGCCACGGCCATCGTCCACAGCCCGGCGTCGAGCCCGCCGGCGTTGACGAGCACCGGCGTGAGCACGGTGCCCAGCGCGATCGCGGCGATCACGAAGGCAAAGAACACCCCGAACACGCGGGCCAGCTGGTCGGAGGCGACCGCGCGCTGCAGGGCGGTCACGGCCAGGACGTCGACGACCAGCGTCGCGGCGCCGCGGAACACCTGGACGATGAAGGCCAGCAGCGGCGAGTGGATCACGACCAGCAGCGCCGTCGGCAGGCAGTAGCCGACCGACCCGGCCAGGATGATCATCCCCAGCTGGCGCGAGCCGGCCAACCGGTCGACGGCGCCCGCGGCCAGCACTCCGCCCACGCCAAGCCCGGCAAGCAGGTAGCCGAAGCCCTCCGAGCCGGTCCCCAGCTTATGGGCGGAAGCGCCTACGAACAGAACCGTGTCGGTCCCGTACACGAAGCTGACCAGCACGCTGTAGGCGACCAGCGTCCGTGCCGCGGGCAGCGCGGCGATCGTCCGCACACCGACCAGCATCTGCCGCAACGGCCCCACGCTTCCGCCCTCGGTGACGTCCACCGGCCGGCTTCGGCCCCGGATCCGGGAGACGAGCGCCGCCGAGATCAGGAAGCTCGCGGCGTTGATGCCAAAGACCGCCGCCGCCGAAGCGACGAGCAGGAGCACGGCGCCGATCGCCGGCCCCACGATCACCACCAGCTGCTCGATCGTCCCGTTCAGCGCATTGGCGGCGGCGAGATCGTCCTCATCGACGAGCGAGGGGATCGTCGCCGCGGCGGCGGGCGGGTAGATGACGCTCGAGGCCGACGTCAGTCCGGCCAGCACCAGCGCCAGCAGCGGCGGTGCCGAGGTCGCGGCGACGATCGCGAGACCGACCTGCCACAGCGCACAGAGCACGTCGGCCCCGGCCATCAGCCGGATCCGTTCCGTGCGCTCGGCGATCACGCCGCCGTAGGCGCTCAGCAGGAGCTGAGGAATCATCCGGAACAGGCCCGCGGCGCCGACCCAGCTCAGCGAATGAGTGCGTTCGTAGACGAAGACCAGCAACGCGACGTTGTAGGCCCAGCTGCCCGTGACGGAGATGAGCAGACCGCCGAACAGGAGCCGCACGTCGCGATGGGCGAGCACGGCCCGATACCTAGTCATCCCCGTTGGCCCCCATTTTCCGGCCAGATTATGGTCTCTCACAGGTAGAATGCCGCGCGGTGGCTACCTGCTCGGCGTGCGGAACTGAGAACCGGGCCGGTCGACGGTTCTGTTCTCAGTGCGGGGCACCGCAGTCGATCACCTGTGGCGTGTGCGGCGCCGGCAATGAGCCTGGCGATCGTTTCTGCGGCGAATGTGGGTCGCCGCTGACCGCGGCCTCAGCCCCCGACGCCGCCTCGGTGGCTGCGGTCACGGTCTCCGAACGACGTCTGGTCTCGGTCCTGTTCGCCGACCTCGTCGGCTTCACCACCCTGTCCGAGCACCGCGATCCCGAAGAGGTCCGGGATCTCCTCAGCCGGTACTTCGATCGTTGCCGGTCGCTGATCGAGCGCTACGGCGGCACGGTTGAGAAGTTCATCGGTGACGCGGTGATGGCCGTGTGGGGCACGCCGGTCGCGCGTGAGGACGACGCCGAACGGGCGGTCCGGGCTTCACTGTCTCTGACCAGCGCGGTTGCGCTCCTCGGTGAGGAAGTCGGAATGCCCGAGCTCCGGGTCCGCGCGGG
>DASXHG010000013.1:0-2481 GCA_036488625.1 Solirubrobacteraceae bacterium
CGGGTCGTGATCATCGGGGGTGGGTTCGGCGGGATCGCGGCGGCGAAGCGGCTCAAGCGAGCCGCCGTGGACGTGACGCTCATCGATCGGACGAACCATCAGCTCTTTCAGCCGCTTCTCTACCAGGTAGCGACCGGCGCGCTTTCCAGCGGCCAGTGCGCGGCCCCGATCCGCGGGATCCTCAAGCGCCAACACAACGCGAGCGTGGTCATGGCCGAGGTCACAGGGATCGACGTCGATCGGCGCGAGGTCGTGCTCGACCGGGGAGAGCGGCTCAACTACGACCATCTCATCGTGGCGTGTGGCGGTCAGACGTCCTACTTCGGTCACGACGATTGGCAGGATGCCTCCTACCCGCTCAAGACGCTGGCCGACGCGGTGAGCCTTCGCAACCGTATCTTCGGCGCCTTTGAGGAAGCCGAACGGGCGCCTGCCCCAGCGTCGCGACACGGATGGCTCACATTCGTGGTTGTCGGCGGCGGCCCCACTGGGGTTGAGGTCTCGGGTCAGCTCGCCGTCCTCGTCCGTCACGCGCTCAAGCGTGAGTTCTCGCGGATCGATCCGCGGGCGACGCGCGTGATCCTGCTCGACGCCGGTCAGCGCGTCGTCCCGACCTTCAGCCAATCTACTTCGGCAAAGGCGGCAAAGGCACTCGACCAGCTTGGTGTGCACATCCGCGAGGGTGCCCGGGTGGTCGCGGTCGAAGCGGACGGAGTGACGGTCAAGGTGGGCGACGACACCGAGCGGCTCGCGGCCAGAACGGTGATCTGGGCCGCCGGCGTGCGCACGGCCGCCATCGCCGGAATCGTCGCTTCCGCCACGGGTGCAGCGACCGATGGGGCCGGGCGGGTCGAGGTGAACTCCGATCTGACCTTGCCCGGCCATCGCGAGATCTCGGTGATCGGCGATGCCGCGAGCCTCGCCGGTGAGGACGGTAGGCCGCTACCCGGCCTTGCGACCACGGCGATCCAGCAGGCGCAGCACGTCGCCGACGCGATCCGGCACGGCCAGCCGGACGCCGCCGCCCCGTTTCAGTACTTCGACAAGGGCGCACTGGCGGTCATCGGCCGCGGGCGCGCGGTGGGCGAGGTCAGGGGCCACAAGCTCTCGGGGTTGCTGGCATTCCTCATGTACCTCGGGATTCATCTCTACTACCTCGGCGGGGTGGGCGGCCGGCGCCTGACCGTCCTCGCCACCTGGATCTCAACCGGGTTCGGGGCGCTGCAAAGCCAGGTGATCGATCGCGAGTTGCAGACGATCGAGCGGGCCTCAGAGACGGCCGCGCCGCGGCTGACCGGCCTGGACGGGAGCACCGGCGAGGTCGCGCCCGCTCGTTCAATCGGCCACTCGTGAGGTCTTCACACGCGGGTCATCCAGTTCGGAGGAGGCGCGGTCGCGTCGGCGACCGATGATCACAGCCATGCCCGTCCATCGGCATTCTCCATGGCACAGTCTGGCGCGAGCGTAGCCCTCGCGGTCTCGGCGATCGCGCTCCCGGACTCGCTCAACCCGTCCCTGATCGGCGTGGCGATCTACCTGGCCGCCCGTCCGCACCCTTGGCGACGAACTGCGGCGTTCACAGCGGCCGCGTTCGCGGTCACATTCGCCGGTGGCGTGGTGCTCGCGCTCGGCCTGGGCGATCTGATCCTCTCGCTCGTGCCGAAGCCCAGCAAAACGCTCAAGTACATACTCGAGATCGCCGTCGGGGTCGTGCTCGTGATCGGCGGCACGGTGATCTGGTGGCGTCGCCAGGCGCTCGCAAGTGACCCGTCAGTTGGACGTGAGGCGCACGGCGGCGGCAGCGCCGTGCTCCTGGGGGCCGGCGTGGCGGGGATAGAGCTGCTCACCGCGCTCCCGTACTTCGCTGCGATCGCGATCATCGTCGGCTCGCCAGTCTCAGGCGGCGCGAAGCTGTCGCTGCTCTTCCTGTACAACGTCATCTACCTGCTGCCGCTATTCGCGATCGTCGCTGTGTGCTGTGTGATCGGGGAGCGGGCCGGGCGGGTGCTCGCGCCGGTCGGCGACTGGATCAATACGCACTGGCCGATGGTCGTAGCGCCACTGGCGGCTCTGGTCGGAGTTGCGCTCGTGGCGTACGGGATCGTGAAGCTGGCCTGATCGGAGCGCTCTGGCCGGCGTCCGAGCCAGAGGCGGCAAGCGGGAGGAAGCAGCGCGTTAAGCCAAGAGCAGGGCTCTCGCCGCAGTGGTCATTCGGACTGGCGACGCCTGGTGCCGGTTGGCGGTCATCGTTGCGTTGTCACCCGTGACGTGCTCGCGGCCTCTGACGCCGATGCCCTCACAGGGCACACGTCGACGGGCACCGTGTACCAATGGCGGCGAACGCAGACCAGCGTGACGTGTTTGACCGGCTGCGGTGCGCCGTCCAGTGTGAAGCGATCCGAGATCTCAGCGGGAAGCCCGCACCCCGGGCATTCCAACAACGCGCCTGGCGCAAGTTCCATGTCAGCTGGCTTGTAGTTG
>DASXHG010000017.1:0-1572 GCA_036488625.1 Solirubrobacteraceae bacterium
GGTGGTCGAGGTCGACCGCGAGCGAGGCCGCATCGGTCTCCGTCTCGCCGAGGATCCCGAGATCCAGGGCAAGAACGCCGAGGAGCTGCAGGCCATCGCCGCGGCCGAGAACGGCGGACAGCGCCGTGACCGTCCGCCGCGCGATCGCGGTGGCGACCGTGGCGGCCGTGACCGCGACCGGGGACGAGATCGTGACCGCGGGCGCGTGCGCGATCGGGACCCCGATCGCCCCCGCGGCTGATCTGGACTCGGTGAAGGAAGATCATCGCCTGACCACGCTCGAGTCGGGCGTCCGGATCGTGACGGAGGCAATGCCCTCCGTCCGGTCCGTGTCGCTCGGCTTCTGGATCGGCACCGGGTCCCGTCACGAGTCTGAGGACCAGGCGGGCCTCTCCCACCTGCTCGAGCATCTGATGTTCAAGGGCACGCCGAAGTACGAGAGCGTGCAGATCGATCAGATCTTCGACGCGATGGGCGCCGAGCTGAACGCGGGTACCGGCAAGGAGACGACGTCGGTGTTCGCGCGCGTGATCGACGAGCACCTGCCCGAGGCCTTCGACGTGATGGCCGACATGGTCTTCCGGCCCACCCTGCAGGACATCGAGTCCGAGCGCGAGGTGATCCTCGAGGAGATCGCCATGTACGAGGACGATCCGCAGGAGAAGGTGTTCGATTTGCTCGGCGAGGCGACCTTCGGCGCCGATCCCCTGGGTCGGGCCATCATCGGCTCGGCCGGCGTCATCTCGGGCACCCCCACCGATCAGATCCGCGCCTTTCACGACGAGCGCTACGCGCCCGGCAACGTGGTCATCGCCGCCGCCGGGGCGGTCGACCACGACGCGCTGGTGGCCCTCACCGCCGAGCGCGTCCGGGCCGCCACCCAGCCGCGGGTGCCGTCGACACTCGGCGGGCTGCTGCACGTGCCCGACCGGCCGGCGCGCCGCTTCGAGCGCAAGGACACCGAGCAGTTTCACGTCTGCCTGGGCGGCGTCGGCCTGTCGCGCCACGACGAGCGTCGCTTCGCCCTGCGCGTGCTGGACACCATCTTCGGCGGGACCTCGTCCTCGCGGCTGTTTCAGGAGGTCCGCGAGCGCCGCGGTCTGGCCTACGCCGTCTACTCGTTCACGAGCGCCTACCAGGACACCGGCCAGATCGGCCTGTACGTGGGCACCCGGGCCGACAACCTCGTCTCGGCGCTGTCGGTGGTCGGGACCGAGCTCGCCCGCTTCGTCAAGGATCCGTCGACCGACGAGGAACTGGTCCGGGCCAAGGAGAACCTGAAGGGCCGGGTCGTGCTGGCCCTCGAGTCCACGGGGGCGCGGATGAACCGGCTCGGCTCGGAGATCCTGGCCGGCGCGCCGGTGATGCCGATCGATGAGGTCGTGGCCCGGATCGAAGCCGTCACCCATCAGGACCTGGTCGAGCTGACCGAGGAGCTGTGGACGCCGGAGCGCCTGTCGGCCGCGGGCATCGGCCCCGACGAGGAGCGCTTCCAGGAGGCGATCAAGGGCCTCGCACCAGCGCTGGCCGAGAGTGTCTGATGATCCGGGTCGCCGTCGCCGGAGCCGCTGG
>DASXHG010000079.1:0-8797 GCA_036488625.1 Solirubrobacteraceae bacterium
CAGAACGCTGCGAATTGGCCACGGGACATCGCTCATGGTCGAACATTCTGGGCCGCGGCCTAAGGGGAGGCATCACCCCGATCGGGGGATTCACCAGTTGATGATCCCGCGACCAACCAGGAGCACGCCGACGACCGTGGCGGCGACCAAGGCCACGCGGCCACCCTCACGGCTCAAAAAGCTGTTGAAGCTCGCCACCAGTTCGGTGGTCCGTTCCGGCCGGGTCGCATAGCCGATCAGCGGCAGCTCGAGCAGGAGCAGCATGATCAGGTTGAAGGCGATCACCGCCAACACCGTCAGGGTGGTCCCGAGGCCCTGTTCGCTGAGCAGATCCATGCCGGCGATGTACGACGCCCCCGGGAAGCTGAGCAGCACCCCGACGACGAATGTGTCGCGTGCCGAGCCCTTGCTCAGCTGGCGCTGCCAGAGCGGCGGCGGCTTGTCCTTATTCGCCTCGCGCTTACGGGCGCGTCGGGCTCGGCGCCGTTTGTCGCGGCCGGTCCCGACCACATAGGCGACGAGCAGGATGAGCGCGCCCAGGGCAATGTTGAGGATCGGGTCGACGGTGTGCTTGGCGCTACCAGAAGTGCTCGAGCGGTTGAGCGTGAAGACCAGGATCAGGCCGCACGTGATGCTCGTGATCATGGCTCCGGCGAGGTAGCCGGACAGCAATCGCTTCGGTTTGAGCAGGGTCAGCATCACCGTGACCGCGGCCAGCAGCGTCGGGTTCAGCGCAGCGGTCAGAGAAAGGGTGAAGACGCGGCCCACAGGGGCCGACTCTGTAGGAGCCGAGGCCCGACAGCCTCATCCGATCGGGATGAGCGCGCCCTCGAACGCCACATCCGATCGGGGTGGTGACAGGGCGTCCCCAGGTCACAGGCCCGTCTTGGCGACCACCTTGCCTGATCTGACCGCCGCCGTCAGTTGCTGGTAGTCACGCTCGTTCTGCTCGGCGTAGGCGGTGGAGAACTCGAGGATCGCCCGGTCAAAGCTGCTCCCCCCGCCGAGGTAGGTGGCGATCGCGATCCGGTCCCCGCTGCGAGCGTGGGCGCGCGCCAGCGTCCACCCGCAGAGGCGGCCGTAGATGTCCATGCCCTTGGGGACCATCTGATCGACGTCGGCTGAGCCTTTCCAGTCGCGCAGTTGGCGTACGTAGAAGTCGCGTGCCTTGCCGTCGAGACCGCGCTTGATGTGCAGCCAGCCGAGGAGGATGTCGCTGCTGGCCTGCATCAGGCGCTGCCCGACGACCACGCGCTGGCCGTGATTTGCGAACTCGCTCGGTCCCAGGAAGGGCTCGAACACGGACGCCTCCGCCTCCTTCATCTGCAGGAAGAGAGGGTCGTGCTCGTCGCGTCCGAGCAGGAGCGCGATCCAGGCTCGCGTCCCCACGCTGCCGACGCCAACCACCTTGCGGGCCAGGTCGACCAGTTGAAACTCCTCGGCCAGGACACGGCGGTCGAACTCGAGCGTGCCCCGGTACTCGCGCAGAAGCGCCCTCAGCTCGGTATAGAGCTCGTCGCGCGACCGGTCATCGCCGAGATCCTCAATGGGGACGATCAGCGGCGATTGGTCGGCGATCCGCACCTGGCCGTCAACGACTCGCGTGAGCTTGGAAAAGGCGGACATGCTATCGCGGGTACGGGCCTTGGCCAGCGCCTTGTCAGTTCGCTTGGCCTGCTTGCCCTTCAACTCGGTTCCGAACTCCTTGCGCAGCCCCTCGACGTCGGCGTGCGCGTACCAGACGTCGAGATTGCCCATGGCGGCAAAATCTCGCATCGCGCTGCGGTAGGACTCGACTGTCCTGAGGACGACTCGCTCCTGGTCTTTGACCGCGAAGTCGTTGCTCCGGGCGCCTATCAGCATGCTCGCCGCCAGGCGCTTGACATCCCATTCCCACGGCCCGGGCAGCGTCTCGTCGAAGTCGTTGAGGTCAAAGACGAGCTTGCGCTCCGGAGAGGCAAAGACGCCGAAGTTCGAGAGGTGGGCGTCACCGCAGCACTGCACGGTCAGACCAGAGCGTGGGGTGGAGGCGAGATCTCCAGCCATGATCATCGCCGCGCCGCGGTAGAAGGTGAACGGAGACACGAGCATCCGCCCGTAGCGGATCGGCACCAGCTCCGGCACCCGTGTGCTCGCCTGGCGCTCCAGCACCTCGAGGGGATCGGCCCGGTCCGGGGACGGCGCAAAGACCGCGTGACTGCCCCGCGGTGTCTCTGCGCGTGCAGCTTTCCCGCGCGCCACCCGTTCGGCCACCGACAGATGCGCTACCGGGTCGGCGCCCGATCGGGTCACCGCCTCCTTCGTGCTGCTCGCTTCCGTCACCTTCGCCAGAGACGCCATTACCGTGCCCTCCTCGCCGGCAGTTCCGTATCGGCGATGCTTGCACAGCCCCGCCGTGCCGACGATGGTGTGAGCACCACTCTCGCGCGTGTTGGCCCGGCGCAACAAGGGCTGGGGCGAGTTGATCACCCGCATCGGGTGACGCGGCGCGATGACCGGTCGGCCACGATGACTACCCGTCGGGCTGATGCGCGAGCCCGGGAGTCAACATGGACATCGAACTCGCCATACCCGTCAGCTCCCGCGATGGCGCGTTCGGCCGGCTCGAGGACGTCGTGATCGACCCCCGGACGCTCCGTCTGACGCACCTCGTCGTCCAGCCTGAGGATCACAGCCACCGCGCCCGTCTCGTCTCCATCGACGGCGTGGGCCCCGACCAGCGACCAGGCGCCCTGGTGCTCGATTGCACCGGTGATGAGCTCGAGCGCTCGGCTGCGATTCAGGAGACCGCGTACCTGCGCATGGGTGAGCTGCCCTCCGCCGGCCCAGACTGGAGCGTGGGGATCCAGGAGATGTACTCGATGCCCGAGTACGGCACGCTCGGTCCGGAGATCATGGGGGTGGGGACGACGATGGAGTTCGACCAGCACATCGTCGTCGGCTTCCACCGCATCCCGCGCGGCGAGGTGGAGATCCGGCGTTCGAGCGCGGTGACCTCACACGACGGCCACCATCTCGGTCATGTGCTCGGATTCGCGATCGACGATCAGGCGCTCATTACCGAGTTGATCCTCGAACACGGGCACATGTGGACCAAGCGGATGGTCGCCATCCCGGGTGCGGCAATCGAACGTTGCGAGATGGACGAGCTCACGCTGAACATGACCAGCGACCAGGTGGGAGGGCTCAAGTCACTCCCCGGTCACCGCCGCTTCGGCTAGCACCAGTCACAGCTCGGTCCGCTCGCCGGGCATGAGAATCCGCACCTCGCTGCTCGGCGCGCGGCTCTTCACCGCGCGGGCAAATTGTCTGGCCGGCGCCGCCGGGTCCAGCCCTCGCTGGGCTCCCCAGGCCCGCAGGGTTCCCCAGTGAATCGGGACCGCCAGCCGGGGCGCGATCCGCGCCACCGCCTCGGCGGCGCGTGTCGGGTCGAGGTGCCCCGCGGACACGCTCGGCCCCCAGCCCCAGATCGGCAGCACGGCGAGATCCACCCGTCCGCTCAGCTCGGCCATGCCACCGAACAGGTCGGTGTCGCCGGCGAAATAGATGTTCGGCGGCCCGTGCAGGAGGTAGCCAAGGGAAGCGGCGTGGCGCGACAGCGGGTGACGTCGCCCGTTATGGGCAGCGTGTAGCGCCTCGACGGGCACCCCGCGGATGGTGACCCGGTCACCCTCATCCATCTCGATCACCTCCCGCGCGCCGCTGCGTCGCACCAGGTCCGCGGCGCCGCGGGGAACGATGACCGGGCATTCACCCGCCAGCTGCCTCAGGGAATCGCGGTCTAGGTGGTCGCGGTGGGCATGAGAAACGAGAATCGCGTCGAGCGGTCGGAGGTCACCGAGGACCGGTAGCGGGACCCGTCGCCGGACATGAAGGATGCCCTTGCCCAGCAGAGGGTCGGTGAGAAGACGGACCCCGGCGAGCTCGACCAGGACCGTCGCGTGTCCGACGTATGTGAGCGCGCTCGGGCCGCCCCCCACTACTAGCGCGCGCTCACGGGCTCAGCTCAGACAGCGCCGGGGCGGGCTCCAGCGTCGCTGACGGCGGCGGGTCCTGAAGCAGACGGCGCCAACCGGTCAGGACCGCGTGGACGTGCGCGGCGCCGACGATTTCTTCCGAAGGCATCGGCAGCTCGGCGGGGTAGAGGAGGAAGGGCCGCGTCTGCGGACCGCCGAGGCCGCCATGAAACGAGATCAGCTCCTCGAACGCGCAACCTTGTTCGAGATCGGGATCGTAGAAGCTGCCCACCATGATGTCGGCGACGTGCTCGAAACCGTCTGTGCGCAGCAGGTGGCCGGGAGCGTTGGTGGAGAAGGCGGCCAGCGGATCGGCCCCGTCGACGCGCCCGTCGGCGAGGTAATGGACCCCGTAGGCGTTCAGGGCCAGCGGGCCGTGCTCGGCGGAGCGCACGAGCAGGAAGCCGATGTCGGGATGCTCACCGAGGGCGCTGAGCAGCCCCGGGTGGCGCTGAGCGATCTCCTCCACGGTGAGCCGTCGCTTTTCCTCCATCAGGTAGACCAGGCCCAGGTTGCCGGAGCCGAGCACGATCGCCCGCGGCGTCTCGAGGGGCGGCGTCTCGGGGTCGGCCCCGCCGTGGTTGCCGGTGGCCTCGTGAAAGGCCTGGGCGACGGCGGTGTCGTGCTCGTCACCCGCGCTGAGTCCCGACACCGAGCCCCCGTCCAGCGAGCGCTGAACAAGCTCGTCCAGTCCGTAGCCGTTGCGCTGCTTGAACGTGGCCCCCTGCGTCTGGCCGTGGTCGGAGAGGACGACGAGCTTGTACGGGCGTGGCGCGAGCCGGCGGGCCCGCTCGATACGCCCGAACTGTTGATCGAGCTTGCGTAGCGCCTCGAGCGTGTCGACGCGCTCCAGGCCCGAGTGATGGGCTACCTCGTCGTAGCTGGAAAAGGTGGCGTATATGGCCGGACGGCCCCGCATCATGTCGCTGAGGACGCCGAACACGATCAGGTCGCGGACGATCACGCACAACGCGCCGCGCAGGAATGGGTACCGGCCGCCACGGTGGCCGCGGGGCACGACCTTGCGGCGCTGCTGGCGCAGCGCGGCCGAGTACTCGAGGGCCACCTCCCAGGCGAACAGGACGAGCTCCCGCGTGACGTTGAAGCCGTTGGCCAGGAAGGCGCGGTAGCCGGCGTTGGCGCGCTTCTCGGCGTCCATCCGGCTGACGGTGAGGATCACCTCGTCGGCCTCGCCCGAGAGCAGGTTCCCGCGGCTGGCGCCGCCGTTGGTCAGGAGGCCCTGACCCGTGCTGTGGCGGCGCTCGATCTCCGCGCAGTCGGCCGGAGCTGAGCAGCTCATCAGCTTGCCGGTCTCCTTTTCGACCCACCGGAAGGCGGGGATATTCGCGTTTGACCCGAGCAGGATGCCGGCCTGGCTGGCGCCCGTCTGTGACGACAGGTCGGTCTCCCACTCGCGCAGATGATGGCTGCCATCCTTCAGCCATCGCGCGAGCACGGGGGCGTTCCCGTCGCGGATTGCTCGCCGCAGGACTGGAGCGGCGAGGCCGTCGATCTCGAGGAAGACCAGTCCCGGAACGTCGGTGACCGTCTGGGCTCCCTGCCGCCGGGCCACCCGCTCGACCACGCGCAGCGAATAGACATCGTCGTCGTCCACCCCCAGGATCACCTGGAGGATCATGCTCACGGCCGCTATCACGAGAGCCGCGAGGAGTGCCGAGCCGAAAGTGTCCACGTGGAAGTCGTCGCTGGCGATGGCCGAGACGAGCAGGAGGCTCCCGACGTCAACGGCGAGTACGGCCAGGAATCCGACCACGAGCGTGAAGGGGAGGCGCAGGGCGGCGACCACGGGTGGGAGGACCGCGTTCATCACGCCGATCAGGGCGGCAGCCTCGACCGCTCCGAGGAAACTCCTCACGTGGACCCCGGCGAGCAGCCAGCCGGCCGCCCACACCGCCACCGCTCCGACCAGCAAGGACAGCGTCAGTCGCAGCGGCCGGAATTGGGGGGGCTGCGGGCTCCATACCGGCCGCTGTCCGTATTCGACCGCTGCCGCCCGATCGGTCACCTGACCTTCCTCGCGTCTGTGCTGCTGGTCGGACTCAGGGCCTCGCGGGCGGCGGAACCGTGACCGTTCTCGAGGTCGTAGCCCATGGCCAGCGCGAGCCTCGGAGCCGATGCGACGAGGCCGGCCAGGCCGATGGTCGGTCCGACCGAGACGAGAACGCCGACAATTTCACCCGGGCTGGCCCCGGCGGCGCTGGCCTGATCTACGACGTCGCGCAACGAGGGTGTCGCGGCGCCGACGGCCAGCAGCGCCGCCAGGCGCACCAGCGGCGCGTTCTTGGCCCCGAGCTCAGTCTGATGACCCCGGCCCACGCCTCCGGTCAGGACCATTCCCAGCGCTCTCTCATCATTGAAGGCGAGGCGCCGCAGGAGATCTTCGGCAGGGTCCACGACCCATGATGGTCCGCCTCGCAGGTGGACCACGCCTCCCCTCATCCGGATGAGGTTCGCGACCCCAGGGGGGGCGAGTATCTCGGCCAGGCCATGCCTGGACCTGTATCCGACCCGGCGCTCGAGGACCGCAACCGCGATTGGCTCCAGCGAGCGGCGGGGGAGATCGGGCAGTTGGATCGCGCCGTCTACGCAGCGGTGGCCCAGACGCCCACGCCGAGCCTCGACCGCGCGCTCAAGCGGCTGAGCCGGGCGGCCAACTACTCCCGCCTCTCGATCGCCGCCGCGGCGGTGCTCAGTGTCGCCGGGGGCGAACGCGGGCGGGAGGCGGCCAAGATGGGTCTGAGCTCGGTCGCCGCCACCTCGACGGTTCTCAATCTGGGGATCAAGCCGATCGTCCGTCGCCGCCGGCCGGATCGAAGCGCCCAGGACGTGCCCCGCGCTCGCCAGGTGAAGATGCCGTCATCGACCGCGTTTCCGTCCGGGCACTCTGCGGCGGCGTTCGCGTTTGCCACCGGGGTTGGACAGGTGCTACCCGAGGCGGGCTTTCCCCTACGTGTGCTGGCCTCGCTGGTGGCCTACTCGCGGGTCCACACCGGCGTCCACTATCCGGGCGACGTGATCGCGGGGGCGATGATCGGGGCCACGGTGGCGCAGGCGTGCACGTACACCCTGGAACAAGGTTGGGGGGGTGGGTGGCCCCGCTGAGGTAGTAGTCGCATCCTGCCTTAACGCAGGCCCACCACCTTGCTCGTCTCTTTCGCCAGGGAGAACCTTGGCTAGGTGACCAGCGCGACCACACTGGACGAGGGGCCTGTGAACGTCGTACCCCTGGAGCGGCCACGCGTTGCGCCTGACCGGGTCCACCGTGGGTCGCGCGCGGTCAGGCCGAGGGAGCTTGTACAGCGGGTCCGGCTGATCGACACGCTGGAGCATGACTCGGCGCGTCCCCTGGTCATGCTCACGGCGCCGGCGGGCTACGGCAAGACGATCGTGCTGCGCCAGTGGGAGGCCGCGAGCGAGCGACCGTTCGCCTGGGTGACCCCCGATGGAACTGGTCACGACCCCACGACCCTCGAGCGCTCGGTTGCTGTGGCCATCGGTAGAGCCGGCGTCGGCGTCCCCCGCCGCCGCGGAGGCCGCGTCGTCGTACTCGACGACGCGCACCTGATCGAGCCCGGCGCTCTGGAGACCGTCGTCCCGCTCGTCCTGGGATGGCTTCCCGAGGACTCGCAGTTGGTGCTGGCCTCGCGCTCTGAACTCCCCGTGCGACTCGGGCGCATGCGCGCCGACCGACTGGTAGTCGAGGTCGGTGTGCAGGAACTGTCGCTGTCGCCTGACGAAGGCGCGGAACTGCTCGCTCAGGCCGGCCTGGATCTCGATCCCGGAGAGCTCGAGGCCCTCGTTCGGCGAACCGGCGGCTGGCCGGTGGCCCTCGAGTTGGCCGCTCTCTCCTGGCGCCGGCTGCCTCCCGCCGCCGACTGCGCCTCACTTGTGCACGGCGACGATCATCTCCTCTGCCAATACTTCCGGAGCGAGATTCTTGACGCCTTGTCGCCGGAGAGGGTCCGCTTTCTCACCCGCAGCTCGGCGCTCGAGCGGCTCTCGGGTCCGCTCTGCGATGCGGTTCTGAAGCAGAAGGGGTCGGGCGTGATGCTCGCCGAGCTGGCGCGGGCCGGGGCCCCGCTCGCGCCGGTGGACGCGAGCCACGAGTGGTATCGGCTCGACACTCTGTTCAGGGAGATGCTCCAGACCGAGCTGCGCCGCAACGAGCCCGAGCTCCAGGCCGTGCTGCACGCGCGAGCCAGCGATTGGTACGAGCGCGAAGGCGACGTGGACCGCGCCATCGACCACGCCCGCAGCGCGAAGGACCTGCGGCGGATGGCGGCCCTGTTGTGGGCAGAGCTACCTCGTTACCTCAGCGAGGGCCGCAACGAAACCGTCCAGCGCTGGCTCGAGGGCCGACCCATTGACTCGCGCGTCCCACAGCTCGCGCTCGCGGCCGCCCACAGCCATCTCGCGGCCGGCTACGGCGCCGGGGCCGAGCAGTGCGCTCGGTCGGCCAGCGCCGGTCTGGTCCCCGACACTGAGGACTCAATGCGGGCCGAGCGGGCGGGGGTCCTGATCGTGGAGGCCTGGATGGCGAGGTCGGGGATCAGGGCAATGGGTGAGGCGGCGGAGCGGAGCTCAGAGCTGTTGCCCGAAGACAGTCCCTGGCGCGCGAACTGCTGCTTTTTGAGTGGGAGCGCAGCGCTGTTGCTCGGGTCCGTGTCCGAGGCCGAGCGCCAGCTTCAGGAGGGGGCGGCTCGGGGCGCGGCGGTGGCGCTCGATGCGGCCGCGTTGTGCCTCGCTCAGCTGGCCGTCGT
>DASXHG010000087.1:0-1683 GCA_036488625.1 Solirubrobacteraceae bacterium
CTCCGAGAGCGGGCTGTTGTGCAGCTCGAACGGCGCTTTCGCCTCTTTCAGGTGCTGCATCGGCGTGTACTCCAGGCCGGTGTTCTCGTCGTGCAGGACGAGGTGGCGGTGGGAGAAGGTGCCGCGCTCGGTGTCCTGGCCCGTGAGCCGGATGTGGACGCCTTCGGTGAGCAGCGAGCTGAAGGCGAGCCCCTCGGCCTGGCCGTAGTCGATGCCGCCTTCGGCGAGCGCATCGGTGCGTCGCCCGAGCGGGCGGCGGAGCTTTTTGTGGACGTTGAAGCCGTCCGGCACCCGCAGCAGTTCCTCGTTCAGGTGGATCAGCGTGTCGGCGGAGAGCGCCGTATCGACCGGCGGGCTGGCGGTGCGGTCGAGTTCGCCGGTGCCGGTGGCGACCGTCGGGTCCTCGTAGTCGCCCGCGTCCATTCGCTCGCGCAGGTCTTTCAGCGCCGCCGACATCTCGGCTTTGCGCGAGTCGCCCTCCTCTTTGACGATCTCGGCGGTGGTGACGCCCTCGGCGATCAGCTTGTCGGCGTAGAGCTCCGACACCGGTTTCAGGGCCTTGATCTTGGCCGCGGTGGTCGGCTGCGTGTAGGCGGGCTCGTCGGTCTCGTTGTGGCCGAAGCGGCGGTAGCCGATCACGTCGATGACGACGTCTCGGTGCCAGCGCTCGCGGTAGGCCATCGCCAGCCGTATGGCCGACATGCAGGCCTCGACGTCGTCGGAGTTGACGTGGATGATCGGCACGTTGAAACCCTTGGCGAGGTCGCCGGCGTACGGGGTGGAGCGGGCGTCCTCGGGGTCGGTGGTGAAGCCCACCTGGTTGTCCTGGATGATGTGGACGGTGCCGCCGGTGCTGTAGCCGCGCAGGCCCTGCAGGTTGAGGGTTTCGGCGACGACGCCTTGGGCCGGGAACGCCGCGTCCCCGTGCAGGAGCACCGGGACCGCGGACATCGTGTCCTGGGTCAGCTCGGGGCCGTCGAACTTGTTCTGCAGGAAGCGGGCGCCGCCGGTGACGACCGGGTCGACGAACTCGAGGTGGCTCGGGTTCGGGTAGAGGCGGACCGAGGTTTTCTCGCCCGCGTGCGACTCGTAGACCCCGCGGTGGCCGTAGTGGTATTTGACGTCGCCGGTGCCACCGTGGGGGATCGCCGCGACGGCCTTCACCGCGCTCAGCCGTTTGGAGCCCTCGAACTCGGCGAGGATCGATTCGACCGAGCGGCCGAGGTTGTGGGCGAGGACGCTGAGCCGGCCGCGGTGGGCCATGCCGAAGACGACCTCGTCGGCGCCGGCGCGGTGGGCGAGGGTGACCGCAACGTCGAGCATCGGCACGATCACGTCGAGCCCCTCGATCGAGAAGACCTTGGCGCCGAGATACGTTTTCTCGAGGAAGCGCTCGAACTGGAAGACGTCGATCAGCCGGTGCAGCAGGCGCTCTTTCTCGTCGGCGCTGAGCGGCTGGCGGTGGGCGCCGGTCTCGATCATCTCCCGCATCCAGATCCGCTGCTGGTGCGAGGCGATGTGCTCGAACTGGTAGCCGATCGTCGAGCAGTAGGCGTCGCGCATCCGCGGCAGCGCCTCGAGCAGCGTTTCGCCGGGGACGCCGATCCGCAGGATCGAGGCGGGGATCCGCGCCATCAGCTCCGGCGTCAGGTTGAGGTTCTCGGGCTCCAGGCCCGGGTCGCC
>DASXHG010000094.1:0-6809 GCA_036488625.1 Solirubrobacteraceae bacterium
CGGCAAGTACCTGTTCGTGTACCCGTTCGTCAAGACACGTGCGTGGTACGCGCTCGCACCGGACGAGCGCTGGCGGATCATGCAGGAGCACATCAAGGTGGGGCGCGAGTATCCGTCGGTCGACCTGAACACGTCGTACTCGTTCGGGCTCGACGACCAGGAGTTCGTGGTCGCCTTCGAGACCGACAACCCGTCCGATTTCCTCGACCTGGTGCAGCGGCTGCGGACGACCGAGTCGAGCTCGTACACACTGCGAGATACACCCACCTTCACCTGCATCTCCTGCTCGGTCGAGCGGGCCCTCGGCGCCCTGGACGGCGCCGGGCTGACGATCAGCGCTGGATGAGCGTCGACCCGGTCAGGGCAAGTACCTGTTCGTGTACCCGTTCGTCAAGACCCGCGCCTGGTACGCGCTGGCGCCCGACGAGCGCTGGCGGATCATGCAGGACCACATCAAGGTCGGGCGCGAGTACCCATCGATCGACCTGAACACCAGCTACTCCTTCGGCCTCGACGACCAGGAGTTCGTGGTCGCCTTCGAGACCGACAACCCGGCCGACTTCGTCGATCTGGTCCAGCGGCTGCGGACGACCGAGTCCAGCTCCTACACCCTGCGCGACACGCCGACCTTCACCTGCATCGCCTGCTCGGTGGAGCGCGCCCTCGGCGCTCTGGACGGCGCCGCGTTGTCGCTCACGGCCGGCTCCTAGCGCAGCCGATGACGGGCGCGGACTCGACCGCGACGCTCGAGGCGGCGGTCGATGATCTCCGCGCGGGCGACCCGGTCATGGCGGCACTGATCGACCGGCTGGGCGCCGATTCGCTGGGCGACCCGCGCCGCGGGCGCACGCACGACCATTACGGGTCTCTGATCCGCTCGATCGTCGGCCAGCAGGTCTCGACGCAATCGGCGGCGGCCATCTATCGCCGGCTGACCGAGCGCTACGGAGGCCGCACGCCGTCCCCACAGGAGGTCCTGGCCGAGGATCCCGAGACCCTGCGCGCGGCCGCGGGCCTGTCGCACGCGAAACTGGCCTATCTGCGCTCGCTGGCCGAGCACATCGTGGACGGTTCGCTTGAACTGGACAACCTCGATCGGCTCACCGACGAGCAGATCATGGCCGAGCTGCTCGCCGTCAAGGGCATCGGCCCCTGGACCGCCCAGACGTTTCTGATGTTCCACCTCGAGCGACCCGACGTGCTCCCGGTCGGCGACCTCGGGATCCGCCGCGCGATGATGACCGAGTACGGGCTGGACGCACTACCGGCGCCAGCCGAGATGGAGCGGATCGCCGACCCGTGGCGCCCCCATCGGACCCTCGCCTGCCGGTTCTTGTGGCGCTCGCTGCACGCGACGCCACTGTGACCGGCGTCCCGGCTAGACCGCGGAGACTTCTTCTTCTTCGGCGACCCGGAACGAGGAACCGCAGCCGCAGGCCGCGATCACATTGGGGTTCTCGACCTTGAAGCCGGCCCCCTGGAGTCCGTCGACGAAGTCGATCACCGAGCCGCGCACGTAGGGCAGGCTCGGACGGTCGACCAGCAGGCGGATCCCCTTGTCCTCGAACACCTCGTCGCCATCGCGCTTCTCATCGAAGGCCAGGGCATATTGGAAGCCCGAGCAACCGCCGCCGCGCACGCCGACCCGGAGGCCGGCAGTCTCGGCGACCGCACTCTGGCTGGCCAGAAACTCCTGGACCTTCTCAGCGCCTTTGTCAGTGAGAGTGATCATGCTTCAGGAAGTGTAGCGTTGAGGCCTCGGTAGCCTAGTAGTCGTGTCCGCCACGCCTGAGGAACTCAAGACCCGCATCGAAAGCGGCATCCCTGGCGCCGTGGCCAGTGTCACGGGTGATGGTCAACACTTCAACGCCGTCGTCACCGCGCCAGCCTTTGCCGGCCTCCCGCGGCTGGCCCAGCACCGGCTGGTCTACGACGTGTTCGGCACCGAGGTCGGCGACCGCATCCACGCCCTCTCAATCCAGACCCGAACTTCCAATCCGGAGGACACAAAATGAGCGACGCACCCGCCAATCCCATGCGCGACGCGATCTCCGAGGCGATCACTGAAAACCCGGTGATCCTGTTCATGAAGGGCACACCGGACGCCCCGGCGTGCGGCTTCTCGGCCCGCACGGTGGCTGTTCTGCAGTCCACCGGGAGCCAGTTTGCGGCCGTCGACGTGCTGCCCGACCCCCGCATTCGCCAGGAGCTCTCGGCCCTCTCCAACTGGCCCACGATCCCCCAGCTGTTCGTCAACGGCGAGCTCGTCGGTGGCTGCGACATCGTGATGGAGATGTACGAGTCCGGGGAGTTGCACGAGGCGCTCGGGGTCGAGGCACCCCCGGCCGAGGAGGCGCCCGAGGCGCCGGCCGCCGCCGTGCCGCAGACCCCGATGTCGATCGAGAACCGCCTCTGAAGCAGCCCCCGCCGCAGCCAGCTCGGGCCCCGTCGCCACTGGCGGCAGGCCCGGTGCTGGCGCTGCGGTACGCCGACGGAGTTCTGCGCGCGCTCGATCAGACGCGGCTGCCGTGGGCCGAGGTCGAGCTCGAGTTACGCGACGCCGAGGCCGTTGCGGCGGCCATCCGCCGTCTGGCCATCCGCGGCGCGCCGCTGATCGGCGTCGCCGCCGCCTACGGAGTCGCGCTGGCCGTGGCCGCGCAACCGCAGGACCTCGAGCGCGCCTGCGCGTCGCTGATCGGCGCCCGGCCCACGGCGGTCAATCTGAGCTACGCCGTCGACCGTGTTCGGCGTGCGGTCGCTGGCGGCCAACCGGATCAGGCGGCCGACCTGTCCCTGGCTGAGGCGCGCGCGATCGAGGCCGAGGAGGTGAGCGCCAGTCAGGCCATGGCCGCCGTCGGGGCGGATTGGCTGGCCGGACGGCGCCGCATCCTCACCCACTGCAACACCGGCGCCCTGGCCGCGCCCGGTCGCGGCACCGCGCTGGGTGTGATCGCCGAGCTCGCCGACCGGCGCGAGCTCGACCTCGTCCTGACCTGCGAGTCGCGTCCGCTGCTTCAGGGGGCCCGGCTGACCGTCTATGAGCTCCAGCGTCTGGGCATCGCGCACGAACTGATCGTCGATGGGGCCGCCGCCGGTCTGATCGCGGCCGGCCAGGTCGACGCGGTGGTGGTCGGGTGTGACCGCGTGGCCGCCAACGGCGATGTCGCCAACAAGGTCGGCACCTACGCCCACGCGCTGGCCGCCGCCGCGGCCGGAATCCCGTTCGTCGTCGTCGGGCCGACGACGACGATCGACCGCGAGTGCCGGTCGGGCTCGGCGATCGAGATCGAGGCCCGCGATCCCGCCGAGGTCCTGACCGCCAGCACCGGCCCCCTCGCCGAGCGGGCTCCGGTGGCCCCCGCCGGCACGCCGGCCCGCAATCCCGCCTTTGACATCACGCCGGCCTCGCTGGTCACCGCCCTGGTCACCGAGCGGGGGGTGGTCTCCCCGGCGGCCGGCGAGTCGGTGCTCAGCCTCCTCGCGCCCGGCCCCGGGGTCGAAAACCGGAAATAGTTTCCGGTTTTTGACCCACACCGGGCTGGGCCCTACGGCGCGCGGGTCTCGGCCCCGCGCCGGAGCTCGAGCTGCTCGACGATCCGCCGCGAGTCGCAGATCACCTCACCGTCCAAAACCAAGAGCGGCACGCGGGTCTGGCCGCTCAGGGCCTGGACCTCGGGCCGGCGCGAGCGGCGCTGGGGCACGACGACGGCCTCGAACTCGATCCCGTCCCGGCGCAGCGCGCGAGCCACGCGGCCGCACGTGCACAGCCAGTCGGTGGGCGTGTTGCAGCGGTACAGGGTGGCCATGGACGAAACACTAGAGACCGGCTCTGCGCATCACGCCGCCGGTCAGCCGCAGCGGCCACGGCTGCCGCGACCCGGGGGGCGCGACCCGGCTCGCGTCCCACTCCCGGCACCACGCGATCGCCTCCTCGAGGCAATCCTCGTGCGGACCCGGCCGCCAGCCGAGCTCGCGCCGCGCCTTGCGATTGCTGACCGCCCAGTTCAGCGACACGGTCCGGATCTCAGCCGCGCTGGGCAGGGGCAGCCCGCCGACCCGGCGACCGGCCTGGGCGAGGACCAGGGCCAGCGTCACCGGCAGCTTGATCGCCGGCGGCTCGATCCCCGACAGGCGGCCGAGGTCGGCGAACAGGCGGGTGGTGGTGAAGTTCCGGTTGCCGAGGATGTAGCGCTCGCCGATCACGCCGCGCTCGTCGGCGAGCAGCAGGCCGCGGGCGACGTCCCGGACCCCGACCACGTTGACGGTGCCGTCCACGTAGGCCGGGATCTCGCGGCGCATGAAGCGCCGCACCAGGGCGGTCGAAGCACGCTCGGGTCCGCCGCCGCCGAACGTCTGCGCGGGGTTGACGATGACCAGCGGCAGGCCCCGGGCGACAAGTCTCAGGGCCGCCGTCTCGGCCTCATGCTCAGCGTCGAGGTAGGCGATCGCGTAGCGCCCGGCCTCCCAGACCTGATCCTCGTCCGCGGTCTGCCCGGGCGCGGCGGGGCCGATCGCGGCCACCGATGAGGTGTGCACGACGTGCCCGACGCCGGCTCGCAGGGCCTCCTCGAAGACGATCTGCATCCCCTCGACGTTGACGGAGAAGATCCGGGCCCGGGGGGCCGACAGCTCGGCCATACCGGCGATGTGAAAGACGCGGTCCACCCCCCGCATCGCCCGGCGCACGGCCCGGCGATCGAGGATGTCGGCCCGCACGGGCTCGACGTCGAGTCCGTCCAGCACGGCCATCGGAGAGCGCTCGCGCACGGCGACGCGGACGTCGTCTCCGCGCTGCACGAGGAGCCGGGTGACGTGCGCACCGATGAATCCTGTTGCGCCCGTGACCAGGGTTTTCCCCATCGCGCGCGGAGTCTAATGTCGCGACGCTCGAGAGATGCGCCGCCCACCGGAGGCGCTGGCCGAACGTCCGATAGGGTGCCAGCCGGATGAGCGTCGCGATCGTCTCCGACACCTGCCACTACCTCCCGCCCGCGCTCATCGCCGAGCAGGGCATCCACCAGGTCAGCCTGTACGTGCGCTGGCCCGAAGGCGCCCAGCGGGAGTCCGAGATCACCGACTACGACGCCTACTTCCGGCGCCTCGGGACCGACACCGACCTGCCGAGCACGTCCCAGCCCTCGATCGGGGATTTCCTGGCCGTGTATGAGCCGCTGCTGGACGCCGGACATGAGATCGTCTCGATCCATCTCGCCGGAGGGATGTCGGGGACGGTGCGTTCGGCCGAGCAGGCCCGCGACCAGCTCGGCGACCGCGCCGAGGCCGTGCGGGTCATGGACTCGGCCACGGCGTGCGGCGGTGAGGGCCTGGTCCTGCTCGCCGCGGCGGCGGCGGCGCGGGGCGGCGCGTCGGGGGCCGAGGTCCTCGAGCACGCCCAGCGGGCCCGCGGCGAGCTGAAGATGTGGTTTGCGATCGAGACGCTCGAGTACCTGCGCCGCGGCGGCCGGATCGCCGGCGCCCAGGCGTGGCTCGGCTCGGCGCTGAAGATCAAGCCGATTCTGACCGTCGAGGCCGAGATCACGCCCGTCGAGCGCGTCCGGACCTCCCGCCGCGCGTTTGAGCGCATGGTCGACCTGCTGCGCTCACGTCATGAGGACGGCGCCGACGCGTGGATGGTCCAGCACATCCAGGCTCCCGGCCAGGCGGCCGAGCTGGCCGCGCGCGGGAGCGAGATCTTCGGCGGCGAGCCGCGGGTCGTCTCGGAGATCGGCCCCGTGATCGGAACCCATGTCGGACCCGGACTGCTCGGCGCCGGCGGGTTGCCGAGCTCGTTTCTGAGCTGACCGCTCAGCCTCCGAGCGGCTTATGCCTTGGGGCTCAGCCCCCGAGGCGCTTGCGCCGGCGGCGACCGAAGGTCAGCGCGCCGAGCGCCGCGACCCCGCCGCCGATCACGAAGCCGGCGACACCGGCCCCGACCAGGACCTGGGGCTCGTACTTGCGCAGCTGCCCGCGCCAGTCGGTGAGCTTGACCACCTCGACCCGCAGCCGCTCGACGGCGGTGCCCAGCTCGTGGCGGTTCTGCTCGATCGATGCCCGGATCTCATCCGGGGAGCGGGTGGCCATCAGACGTCATCCCCAGGCGTGACGGTGGCGCGAATCCGGCGCGCCTCCTCGATGGCCATATCGGGCTTGGGGCCGCCGACGCTGAACTTGCGCCACGCGAAGAAGAACGCGAAGGCCGTCAGGAGAAGCAGCACGACCATCACGACGGCGAAACCGATCCACAGATGCCCGGTCGCGTCATTGATCGACCAGGCGATCGTGAGCAGCACGAAGACGATCGCGAACACGCCGAACACGGCCCCGGCGGCGCCGGCGATCGCGCCGCGCTGGTAGCTCTTGACCTTGACCGTGACCTCGGCCTTGGCGAGCTCGATCTCCTCGCGGACGAGCACCGACAGGCGCTCTGAGACCTCGGTCAGGGCCTCGGCGAGGTTTTCGTTCTCAGCGGGCAAGGCGCTTGAGGATCAGGGCGAACACGAGACCGCCGGCAAAGGCGGCCCCGACGGCGATTTCGGGACGCTCGTTAATGACGGCCGAGACATCTGAACCCTGGCTTCCGGGCGCCCACGATGGCGTGCCGTCGGCGGATCCGGCGTCTCCCTGAAGGGGCGGAGCCGAGGCCGTCTGGGCGGCCGTCGATGGCTCGCCCGCGCCGGGGCTGCCCGGCGCCGGTGGTTCCACCGCGCCGGTTGGAGTTTCTGAGGATTCGCTCACTCGGGCGGGGGCTCGTCGAACATGCGCTCCCAGATGAACGCGGCCATTCGCGCAGACGCGATACTGGCCACGGC
>DASXHG010000132.1:0-5882 GCA_036488625.1 Solirubrobacteraceae bacterium
GCCGGAGGCGGTGGCCATTTCCGGCCGCGAGATCTACGCCTGGCATCCGGCCGGCGTGGCCCGGTCCAAGCTCTGGAACCGGCTCGCCGGCGGCACCCTCGGGGTTAACGCCACGGCGCGGAATTGGACAACGGTTGAGACCCTGCTTGGGATGATGGTGCAGTGATGCGCGCCTACGTGATCGTCGACGTTTTCACCGACGTCGCCCTCGAGGGCAACCCGGTGGCCGTGTTCACCGATGCGACCGGACTGGACGCCGCCACCATGCAGCAGACCGCCCGCGAGCTGAATCTGTCTGAGACGGTGTTTGTGCTTGGACCCGAGGACGGCGCCGACGCCCGCGTCCGAATCTTCACGCCCACCATCGAGATGCCGTTCGCCGGCCACCCCGTCTTGGGGACGGCGTTCGTACTCGGTGAGCGCGGCGGTCTCACCGAGGTGCGACTGCTGACCGGCGCGGGGCCGGTCAAGATCAGCCTCAGTCGCGACGGCGAGCGGATTGTCCACGGGGAGATGGAACAGCCGCTTCCGACCTGGGAGGACTTCGCAGGCCAGGACGAGCTGCTGGCCGCCCTGCGCGTCACGTCGTCAGCGCTCCCGGTCGAGGTCTATGACAACGGCCCACGGCACACCTTCGTGGCGCTGGGCAGTGAAGCGGAGGTCGCCGCCGTGCGTCCCGACCTGGCGGCGCTGGCCGCCGTCGGCGAGATCGGCGTGAGCTGCTTTGCCGTCGGCACTGACGGGCAGGTCAAGACCCGCATGTTCGGCCCCGGTATGGGCGTGGACGAGGATCCGGCCACCGGGTCGGCGGCGGGACCGCTGGCCGTGCATCTGGCCCGCCATGGCCGGACGGCATTCGGGCAGCGGCTCGACATTCGTCAGGGGGAGGAGATCGGGCGGCCGTCGCGACTCGAGGCCGTGGCCGAGGGCTCAGCCGAGCACCTGGAACGCGTGCGGGTCGGCGGGGGCGCGGTGATCGTCGCTCGCGGCGAGTATCGCCTGGACTGAGAGCCGCGTTAAGCGCCAGCCAAGCGATCGGCCGGCCGCGATCGGCACGACCGGCGAAGCGCAACCGTTAGGGTCACACGATGCGTCTTACACCGCGTGCTCGCCAGGCCCTGGAGGAGATCTGCGCCACCTTCTGCCCGCACGGGGAGGGGCTGCCGACGCCGACCGAGTTGGGCGCGGTCGACGCCGTGCTCGCGGCCGTCGATGTCACCCGCCAGGCCGAGCAGCTCCAGCTTGCCGCGCTGCTGAATCTGTGGGACACCCCCCTCCTGGGCGCACTTGGTGGGGGCGGTTGGAGCCGCTTCAGCGCCATGACCCAGGAGCAGCGCGAGCAGGTTCTGCTGTCCTGGGGAGATTCGCGACGTCCCGAGCGTCGAGCCGTCTTCCAGGCCCTGCGCAAGGCCGCCCTGCTGTTCTACTACATGGTTCCGGCGCAAGACGGGACCCGCAACCCAGCCTGGGATGTGGTCGGCTACGACGGACCCTTGGGTCCGCTCGCGGGTGCCCCGCCCAAGCAGCTCGCGATCACCCCGGTCGACCGCGACACGACCCTCGACTGCGACGTGGTGATCGTCGGCTCCGGGGCGGGCGGGGGTGCCGCGGCGGGCGTATTGGCCGCGGCTGGGCTCGAGGTGATCGTGATCGAATCGGGCCAGTACTACGACGATCAGGATTTCGATGGCGCCGAGTACAAGGCGATCAGCCAGTACTACATGGGAGCGCCGACCGCGACCGAGGACCAGAGCGTGGGTTTGATCGCGGGCTCGTGTCTGGGCGGCGGCACCGTCGTCAACTACTCGACGTCGTTCCGCACGCCGGATGAGGTGCGGGCCGAGTGGGCGGGGCTGGGAGTGCCCGCGTTTGCGTCCGAGGACTACACGGCCAGTCTCGATGCCGTGTGGGGGCGTATCGGGGCCGGGCAGGAATACAACGAGCCCTCGACGCGCGAGCGCAAGCTCCAGGAGGGGTGCGTCAAGCTGGGCTGGCACGTGGATGCGATGCCCCGCGGGGTGCGCAACTGCGCCCAGGGCCGGGAGTGCGGCTACTGCGGGCTGGGCTGCCGCGTGGGGGCCAAGCAGTCGGTGGTCAAGACATGGCTCCCCGACGCCAATGCCCAGGGCGCGAGGGTCATCATCGGCACCCGGGTCTCACGCGTCGTGGTCGAGGGCGGCCGTGCGCGCGGCGTCGTCGGCCAGACCGCCGCCGGCCATCAGCTGAAGGTCAATGCGCGGGCGGTCATCGCCAGTTGCGGCGCCATTCACACCCCGGCTCTGCTGCGGCGTTCGGGGTTGGAGAACGAGAACATCGGCCAGCACCTGAAGCTGCACCCGGCGGGGGTGGTGTTCGGGGTCTATGACGAGGAGCTCAAGCCCTGGGAGGGAGTGATGCAGGCTCTGTACTCCGACCAGTTCCGGGATCTCGACGACGGCTACGGGCTGAAGTTCGAGACCGCTCCGATGCACCCGCACCTGATGATCCCGTTCAGTCCCTGGCGCGGGTCCAGCCACAACCTTGCGCTGCTCGAGGGGCTCACCAACACCATCCCGATTGGGGTACTGCTGCGTGATCGCGACGGGGGCGAGGTCAGGGTGGGCCGAGACGGTGAGCCGATCGTTCGCTACCGGCTGTCGGACTTTGACGCCGGCCACCTGCGCACCGGGATCGATGGCGCCGCGCAGCTGCTCGAGGCGACCGGGGCGCGTCGGATCTTCTCCAGCCACAGTAAGTGGGTCAGTTACGACCCCGGCCGGTCGGGCTCGCGTGAGCAGTTCATGGCCGCGGCCGATGCGGCCGGTTACGGGCCCGGGCAGGTGACGCTGAACTCCTTTCACATCATGGGCTCGGCGCGAATGGGGGGCGGACCGTCGATGTCCGCTTGCGACCCCAGCGCCCAGACCTGGGAGGTGCGGGATCTGTACGTACTCGACGGCTCGTCGTTCCCGACCGCCTCGGGAGTCAACCCGCAGGTCTCGATCCAGGCCATCGCGCATATGAGTGCGCGCGGGCTCGCCGCGCGCCTGAGCTGATCGGGGCCGGCCCGAGCTCGGCGCCGGGGCGCGTGGGTGCAACCTGGCGGCGCTGCGAGTGGATACACCGTTCGTCGGGTATACGAGCCACCGGGATGAAGCTGGCCACGTTTCTTGCTCACGACCAGGACCGCCCCCTCGCTGGGGAGGTCGTCGGAGACGAGGTGCACGCCTTCGCCGAGGTGGGCGTGGCCGACATCCTCGGCGGTGCCAGGGCCGAACGGAGCGGTCACACCTGGTCACTGCGCGACGTGCAACTGCTGGCTCCGGTGCCCGAGCCGGGAACGATCTACGCGATCGGGCTCAACTACGCCGCCCACGTCGAGGAGACCGGGGCGCAGAAACCGGATCAGCCGATTGTCTTCGTCAAGGTGCGAGGGTCGGTGGCGCCGCCCGGCGGACCGGTTCGTTGTCCCGAGGTGGTTCGCCGCCTGGACTACGAGGGCGAGCTGACGATCGTGATCGGCGCTGACGGCCGCATCGGAGGCTATTGCGTCGCCGACGACGTCAGCGCGCGCGACCTGCAGGGGCGCGAACCGCAATGGACGCGGGCCAAGGGCGCCGATACGTTCTGCCCCTTCGGGCCCTGGGTCACGACCGCCGACGAGGTCGCCAACCCCGGTGATCTGAGGCTCCAAACCTGGGTCAACGGCGAGCTTCGCCAGGACAGCCGAACCTCGGATCTGGTCTTTGACTGCCCGACGCTGGTCGACTTCATCGCCCAGACGTGCACGCTCATGCCGGGCGATCTGATCCTCACCGGGACCCCGGGCGGAGTTGGGCAGGCCTTCGATCCGCCCAAGTTCCTCCACCGTGGGGACTCGATCCGAATTGCCATCGAAGGGTTGGGAGAGATAGAGCACAGCGTCGCCTAGACGCCGGCTCGTGGACAGGGAGAGAACCGGATGCTGAGGCTCCATCCGAGCACAATTGACTACGTAATCCTGGGGATCTATTTCGTGGTCGTCCTGGGCATTGGCTTCGTAGCCCGGCTGTCGATCAAGACCGACCTCGACTTCTTCTTGTCGGGGCGCTCGCTCCCGGCGTGGATCACCGGCCTCGCCTTCATCGCCGCCAACCTCGGCGCGCTGGAGATCCTCGGCCAGGCGGCCAACGGCGCCCAGTACGGCGTTCCCGCGGTGCACTACTACTGGCTGGGCGCGGTACCGGCCATGGTCTTTTTGGGCATCGTGATGATGCCCTTCTACTACGGGGCCAAGGTCAGATCGGTCCCGGAATATCTGCGGCTGCGCTTTAACGAGGCCACGCACGCCTTCAACGCGTCCACGTTCGCGGTCGCCACCGTCCTGATCTCGGGCGTCAACCTGTACGCGCTGGCTCTGATCATCCACCTGATGCTCGGCTGGTCGATCATCATCGCCATCCTCGTCGCCGCCGCGTTGGTGCTCGTCTACATCACCCTGGGCGGCCTGACCTCGGCCATCTACAACGAGGTCCTGCAGTTCTTCGTGATCGTGGCTGCGCTGCTGCCGCTGACGCTGGTCGCCCTGCATTCAGTCGGCGGGATCTCCGGGCTCGAGGACAAGGTCAGGCATTTCAAGCCCCTGGGGGAGCCGGGTCTGCATGCCTGGCGGGGGCTGGCCATTCATCACGTCACCAATCCGCTGGCGTCGGACTGGGTCGGGGTGGTGTTCGGGCTCGGATTCGTGCTCAGCTTCGGCTATTGGACGACCAACTTCGCCGAGGTCCAGCGCGCCCTCTCGGCGCGCAACATGTCGGCCTCACGCCGCACGCCGTTGATCGGCGCCTTCCCGAAGCTGTTCCTGCCCTTCATCATCATCCTGCCGGGGCTGATCGCCGTGGTGACGGTCAAGGGCCTGGGCATCGGCAAGAGCCTGGCCATCCAGTACAACACCGCCATACCGCACCTGATCGGGAACTTCCTTCCCGAGGGCATGCTCGGGCTGGCCGTGACCGGCCTGCTGGCGGCGTTCATGGCCGGTGTGGCCGCCAACGTGACGGCCTTCAACACCGTTGTCACCTATGACCTGATCCAGTCCTACTTCGCCAAGGACCGCGACGCGGCGTTCTACATCCGGTGGGGACGGCTGGTGACGGTCGGCGGAATTCTGATCTCGATCCTCACGGCCCTCATCGCCAAGGGCTATTCGAACATCATGAATTACATCCAGACCCTGTTCTCGATCTTCAATGCCCCGCTCTTCGCCACCTTCATCATCGCCATGTTCTGGAAGCGAGCGACGGCCTGGGGCGGCTTCTTCAGTCTGGTCGCCGGGACCGCCGCCGCCTACGCCACCAACCGGCTGGCCGCGTACAACGTGATCTTCCACTTCGGCTCGCCGCTGAGCGCCAGCTTCTGGCAGGCGATCATCGCCTTCATCGTCGATGCGGTGGTCCTGGTGGTGGTTTCGCTGATCACCAAGCCCAAGCCGGCCGAGGATCTGCGCGGCCTGGTCTGGGGGACGACCCGCGCCGAGGATCCCGACGCTGTGATCGACCCGCGGGACAAGTTGTGGTGGCGTTCCCCGGCCCTGCTGGCCAGCATCATTATCGTCCTGCTCATCGTCTTGAACATCATCTTCATCTAGGAAGGGGCCCGGAATGCCCGAACCACAACGTCCATTCGGAGGCCCGGCCGGCGAGACGTCGATGGCGTCAACCGGCACCAACGATGAGGAGGAGATCCGCGCCGCGAGGGCCGCCAACCGCTTTGACATTCGTCGTCTGATCGGCGGCGTATTTCTGCTCTACGGCCTGATCCTGCTCGCGCTCGGGCTGTTCGGCTCGCACGAGATCAAGAACAAGGCGGCGGGCGTCAACATCGACCTGTGGACGGGCATTGGCATGCTCGTGTTCGGTGCCCTG
>DASXHG010000248.1:0-5797 GCA_036488625.1 Solirubrobacteraceae bacterium
CCCGCCACTGCGGCCAGCGCGTTGTAGATGAAGTGAGGGGAGATCTGGGCCCGCAGGGCGCGCAGCTCGGCCTGGGCCAATCGCTCCTCCTGCTCGCGCACGACCGAGAGCTCGATCTGGGCCGAGACCAGACTGGCCGCCTCGCCCACCACGCGCAGCTCATCGGCGCTGGGACGACCCGTCGCCCGGTAGAAGGCGATCAGCGTTCCGGCCCGTTTGCCCTGCACGCTGAGCGGCGCCAGCACGGCCGAGCGCAACGGGCAGCTCGGATCGGAGGAGACGAGCCTGGGGACCACGTGCATGCGGTCATCGGGAGTGCGGGCCAGCAACCGCGAGAGAAGATCGCCCGGGCGTACCTGCTCGCGCCCCTCGCCCTCGATGGCCAGCACCGTGCGCGTGTCGGCGAGGGCCACCGCGGCGGCTCCGGTGAGCGCGCGCAGGTGGGAGACCGCGCCCTCGGCCGAGCGTGGGTGAAGCCCGCTGCGCAGGTGCGGCAGCGTCGAGGTGGCGGCATGTAGTGCCGATTGCATCCCCTCCGCCTCAGGCGTGCGCGCCTCCGTCGGCGCACGAAACCTGCGCCATGCGGTGACCAGGACCACTGCCACTGCGATCCCGACCAATACGCCGAGTACCGGGCTCATATCCCGCTGCAAAGCCTACTGCTCGGCTCACCCGGCAACCACACCTGACCGGTTTCTGGCCCGTCGAGCGATCGCTGGCCACCACGGAGGGCCAGCTGACTCTGGCCGATCGGGGCGGCAAAAACCGCACCGGTTTACGACCGATCGGTCATCATTGCCAGATGAGCTCAACACACTCCATCTCGTCCTACGAAGAGGCGTGCGCCGACCACCGCTGGGAGGTCCCCGAGCGCTACAACCTCGCCGCTGACATCTGCGACCGGCATCCGCGCGAGAAGCTGGCCATGATCCACGAGGACTTCCACGGCCATGTGCGCAACGTCGAGTGGGGTGAGTTGCAGGACAACGCCAACCGCTTCGCCAACGTGCTCGCCGCCCATGGGGTGCAGAAAGGCGACCGGGTGGCGATGCTGTTGCCGCCGACTCCGGAGACGGCGGCCGCGTTCTTCGGCACCTGGAAGGTGGGCGCGATCCTGCTCTCGATGTCGGTTCTGTACGGCGACGAGGGCATCCGCCACCGGCTCACCGACAGCCAGGCCAAGGTGCTCGTCACCAACGAGGCCAACGCCGACCGGATGGAGCGGTCACTGGTCGAGCACGTGCTGATCCTCGATGACGCGCTGCTCGGCAAGGGCTCAACCGAGTATCAGACACTCGACACGGCGGCCGACGATCCGGCCCAGCTCTACTACTCCTCCGGCACCACCGGGCTGGCCAAGGGCATTCTTCACGCCCATCGCTACATGCTCGCCCACGAGGAGTTCGTCTACTGCCACGACGTCCAGGAGGGCGAGTTGTTTCACGGCATGGGCGAGTGGGCGTGGGCAGCCGGGATCGCGCCGCTGCTCGGGCCGTGGCGCTACGGGGCAGTCCAGGCCGTTTATCAGCGGGAGGGCGGCTTCGATCCGCACAAGCAGCTCAGCTTTCTCTCCCGCCACGGGGTGACCAACGTGTTCGGTACGCCGACGGCGATCCGTTCGATGATGGGGATCGAAGACGCCGGCACGCGCTACCCGCAGAAGTTCCGCATCGTCTGCTCGGCCGGGGAGCCGCTGAATCCGGAGGCGATCCGCTGGTTTCGCGACCAGTACGGGGTAACGGTGCTCGATTACTACGGGCTGACCGAGTCCTATCCGCTGTGCGCGAACTTCCCCTTCATGGAGGTTCGCGAGGGCTCGATGGGCCGTCCGATGCCGGGCTGGGACGTGACCATCCTCGACGAGGACGAGCGGCCGGTGGCGCAGGGAGAACGAGGAGAGATATGCCTGCGGGCACGATCCAACCCCCATTACCCACTCGGCTACTGGAACCGTCCCCCCGAGGACACCGAGGAGGTCTTCGGCGGCGACTGGTTCCACACCAAAGACGCCGCCTCCACCGACGAGGACGGCTACTTCTGGTACGAGGGCCGGGCCGATGACGTGATCATCTCGGCCGGCTATCGGATCGGACCCTTCGAGGTCGAGTCAGCGTGTCTGGAGCATCCGGCCGTGGCCGAGGCGGCCGCGGTGGGCGTTCCCGACGAGCGGCGCGGAACGGTGGTCAAGGCCTTTGTGATCGTCGCCTCCGGTCACGAGGCCAATGACGCGCTGGCCGATGAGATCAAGGCGTTCGTCCGCGACCATCTGTCCGCCTACGCCTATCCGCGCCGGATCGAGTTCGTCACCGAACTACCCAAGACGCTGACCGGAAAGATCAGGCGGATTGAGCTACGTCAGCGCGAGGCGCGCGCAGCGTCTCAGGATTGACCGCGGCGTTCGCGCCCAGCTTGGGCGTGAACTTGACGGTCGTGTCGCCTCCGATGCGCTTGGCGGCGTAGAGGGCGGCGTCGGCGGCGCTGATCAGATCGTCGGCGGTCCCCATCGCGGCCGGCGCGGAGTCGTCGGAGTGCTCGAGCGCGGCCACGCCGGCCGACACCGTCACCCGGTTACCACCCCGGGTCTCGGCGGCGCTGACCGCCGCACGCACCCGCTCGGCGGTCACGAAACCGCCGTTTGAGTCACATTCGGGGAGCACCACGGCCAGCTCGTCGCCGCCTATGCGGGCGACGTGAGCCTCGAGGCGCAGGGCGCCGCGGATCCGGGTCGCAACCTCGGTCAGGGCGATATCCCCGCCCGCCTGGCCCTCGGCATCGTTGATGTTCTTGAACTGATCGAGGTCGAGCAGGATCAGCGCCAGCGGGCGGTGGTGGCGCCGCGCGCGGCTCATCTCCTCGGCCAGCTCGCGGCGGAATGCGCGTTGGTTGGCCAGGCCGGTCAGCGGGTCGGTTCTGGTCTCGCTTACCAGCTGGGTCCGCGTGCGCTGGCCCGAGACGGCCAGACCGGCCAAGTCGGCGAAATGCTGCAGGAGCTGGAGCTGGGTCGCGGGCAGCTCGCGCGCGCTCACGCCCTCGACGACCAGCGCTCCCCACTTCTCGTCCCCGGCCATGACGATCGCTCGCACGCGTCCGGCCGTGGTCTTCATATCGCCCTCGGCCAAGGGCTCGAGCCGCGCGCTGGCGCCGCCGATCAGCGATGCAGCCCGGATGGCCACGAGCTCAAGCGTCTTGTCGAGCGCCTGCCGGTGGGCGATCGCCGTGGTGATCTCGCCAAGCGCGTTGCGCTCGGCGACGAGGGCGTCGGTCCTGGCCTCGACCTCGTCCAGGCGGGAGGCGGCCCGGTCGCGCTCGACGATCACCGCGGCCAGTCCGGCCGCCGCGAGGACCAGGATGACGACGAAGTTGTGCGTGACCTGGGCGACGAGCGCCAGAGCCAGGGCTCCGCCGAGGATCACCGCCCACGATTTTGGGGCCACGTATCTCACGCTGGACTTATCGGCAAATCCGCACGGATCTTGATGCCCGCGAATCCAGCGCCAGCGCCCGTCAGTTCTCGGTGTACGCGCCATTCATGGTTCGGCGTACGGCCGGCTGATCCCTTGGCGTCGGCGCGGCTCAGCGCTTGGAGTACGGCTGGCTCATACCTTGGAGTGCTCGGGTCGCCACGAGCCGTCCTCCGAGCGCTGGAAATCCTGGAACAGGCCGGGGACCTCGGCGGTCATGATCTGCGCCACTTGATCGAAGACGAGGCGCAGCTCCTCCTCGGCTCCGGGCGAGGTGCGCATCTCGATTACATGACGCAGCGTGCGCAGGTTGGCCGTCCAGACGATGTCGGTGCTGAGCCCGATCGGGGCCAGCCGGCGCAGGGCGGAGGTGACCTCCTTCTTGACCGAGAACGGCACTCCCTCGTCGTCGAGACCGAGCGCCTCGGCCGCCGAGACCTGGAACTCCTCGAGCTGCTCGACCAGGCTGATGACCTGGTCACGCACTGGCTCCAGCGCCGGCGGGACCCGGAGGCCGATGTCGGTCAGCCGGACGTAGCGCAGGCTCTCCTGGCTGAAGGCCGAGCCGGCGCGATGGCGTACGAGCTCATGCGTGAAGACGCGCGAGACATGACGGAAGGCAAAGCTGAAGTTGGCGTGCTCGAGCACGCTGCCGTGCAGGCTGGCGAGCAGATTGCCCAGGTATTCGTGCTGGTCCCGGCGCACCCGCGAGACGTTCTTGTTCAGCCCCGGCTCCCAGCTGCGATAACAGACACGACCACAGAACTCGACCAAGAGCTGGGCGGCGTTGGGGTCGCCCTCGGCCTCGCGCTCGCGCAGCTCGAGCCACGAGGCTCCGCCGACATCGTCGAGGTAGGCACGCATCGCGGCCAGGTCCACCGAGGGCCGGGCGATGAGGTATACGGAAGGAGTGGTCTCGCGCATAGGGCTAGATGTTGTCGGCTCGACGGCATCGGGCGTCGACTCGAAGGTTCCGGTCGCAGTCACGGCATCGGATACTGGACTACGCCCCGGACGGCTCCGCCGAGCTGAAACAGGTGCTGTGTATGCTGACTGATACGCATGCGTACCACCGTCGCCCAGCACGTTGACGTCCTGATCGTGGGCGCGGGGTTGTCGGGCATCGGCGCCGCCTGCCATCTCGAACGCCGCTCTCCCGGACGCAGCTACGCGATCCTCGAGGCGCGCGAGGCGATCGGCGGGACCTGGGATCTGTTCCGCTATCCGGGGATCCGCTCGGACTCCGACATGCACACGCTGGGCTACTCCTTCCGGCCCTGGAAGGATTCGCAGGTCATCGCCGATGGCCCCTCGATCCTCCGCTACGTACGGGAGACGGCCGACGCCTACGGGGTCACCGATCGCATCCGCTTCAACCACCGCGTCGTGAGCGCCGACTGGAGCAGTGATGAGGCGCGCTGGCTCGTGACCGCCGAGCGCACCGACACCGAGGAGACCGTCCAGCTGAGCGCGTCGTTCGTGGTCATGTGCAGCGGCTACTACCGCTACGACCGCGGCTACGTCCCCGACTTTCCGGGACGCGAGGACTTCACCGGTCAGTTCGTCCATCCCCAGCACTGGCCCGAGGACCTCGACTACGCGGGCAAGCGGGTCGTCGTCATCGGCAGCGGCGCGACTGCCGTCACGCTCGTCCCCGCGATGGCCGACAGTGCCGCTCACGTGACCATGCTCCAGCGCTCGCCGAGCTATGTGATCAGTCTGCCCGCGGAGGACCGCGTGGCCAGCGTCCTGCGTCGGCGGCTGCCGTCGATGCTCGCCTACCAGGCCGTGCGGGCCAAGAACGTGGCTCTGATGACGCTCAGCTATCAGCTCAGCCGTCGCTACCCGGAGGCCGCCAAGGCCATGATCCGCAAGTGGATCGTCCAGCAGCTGCCCGCCGACTTTGACATCGACAAGCACTTCAAGCCCCTGTATGACCCGTGGGACCAGCGCCTGTGTGTCTGTCCCGACGGCGACCTGTTCGGCGCGCTGCGCAGCGGCAAGGCCTCATTGGTCACCGATCGGATCCAGACCTTCACCGAGCGGGGAATCCGGCTCGACAGCGGCGAGGAGCTCGAGGCCGACGTGGTCGTGTCGGCGACCGGGTTGCAGCTGCTCGCCCTGGGGGGAACCGAGCTGAGCGTTGACGGCACCGCGATCGACCTCCACGACCATCTGACCTACAAGGGCCTGATGCTCGACGGCGTCCCGAACTTCGCGCTCTGCGTCGGCTACACGAACGCGAGCTGGACGCTCAAGTGCGATCTGACCTGCGAGTACGTGTGCCGGCTGCTGAATCACATGGACGCCCGCGGCTACGAGCAGGCGGTGCCGGT
>DASXHG010000249.1:0-2366 GCA_036488625.1 Solirubrobacteraceae bacterium
GAGCTTGAGCGCGTCCCCGGCGTCATCGGGGGCCGGAACCGTGCGCGCGGGGCGCCCGGACTGCAGAGCCTCGATCACCGCCCGCAGCCACTTCTCCTCGGCGATGGCGTGCCGGTCGCCGCCCCGGGCGGTGCGGACCACGCGGTCCAGGCGGCGCTCGGCCTGCTCGAGGTCGGCGTAGATGAGCTCCGTCTCGATCGTCTCGATGTCGGCGATCGGATCGACCCGGCCTTCGGGATGGACCACGCTGTCGTCACGGTGGGCGCGGACGACATGAACGATGGCGTCGGTCTCGCGGATGTTGGCCAGAAACTGGTTGCCCAGGCCATCGCCGCGGTGCGCGCCGGCGACCAACCCGGCGATGTCGTGGAAGGCGATCGTGTCCGGGACCAGCTTGGATGCACGAACGGTCTCGGCCACGGCGTTCAGGCGCTCGTCCTGAACGGGCAGGATGGCCACGTTGGGCTCGATCGTCGTGAAGGGGTAGTTGGCCGCCTCGGCGGCGACGCCGGTCAGGGCGCTGAACAGCGAGGATTTGCCCGCGTTGGGCATGCCCACTATTCCGACCTTCATCGGCATGCCGGCCACCTCGACGCGATCAGGGTGCCGAGCACGGCACCGGTGGCGACGTCTGTGGGGTAGTGAACGCCCAGATAGGGGCGGCTCACGGCCAGGGCCAGCGCGGCGCCGTACAGCGCGGGAGCGGGAGCCAATCCCCGGTAGGCGTAGGCGGCAGCAAAGGACGAGGTGGCGTGGGCGCTGGGGAACGACAGCTGCGACACGGTCGAGGTGAGGGGCGGCAGGCCGGGGAGCTCGGGCCGGTGGCGACGCACCGTGACCTTGACGGCGTAGTTGCAGACATAGGACCCGGCCACGATCCGCACGCCGCGCAGCCAGCGACGGCGGCGCCCGTCGTGGCCGTCGAACAACGCGCCCCCCGCGCCCAGGACCAGCCAGCAGGCGGCGTGCTCGCCCAGCCGCGAGCCGGTCGCGACGACCCGGTCAGCGAGCGGCGAGTGCCCGTGGGTGCGGGCGAAGACCAGCAGTCGGCGATCGAAATCCAGTGCAGACACGGCCGGAGACTGTAGAAGCCCCGGGTCCGGGCGACGGTGATCGCGCGAGCGGCCGAGCGCCGCACGCGCGTTCACCGGTTACCTCGTCCTCCTCCTCAAGCGCGGGCTTGGGCAGCGAGCCCAAGTCTCTTCGGCGCGTCGTCGTCACACGCCGCGAAGAAGCCCCCGACCACGTCGAGCAGATGCTCGATCCCGTCGGCGGCGAACAAAATCGGTTGGTAGTGAGTGATGTCGTAGGCCTGGACGCCCATCGCGGCGACGTCGAGCGGCCTGATGTCGGCGCCGCGGAACTCGTCGATCTCGCCATAGGACGACAGCAGGCCGGCTCCGTAGGCATGCAGCTCGCGGTCCTCCCACAACACCCCGAACTCGATCGAGAACCAGAACACGCGGGCGAAGAAGTCGCGCCCCTCCTTGGTCTCCAGGCGGCGCGCGGCCTGGCCGGCCAGGCGGTTGAGCTCGGCCAGCCGGGGGCTGGCCAGCAGCCCGCCGTGCCCGATGACCTCGTGGATCAGGTCGGGCTCGGGCGTGTACAGCGGACGGGCGGGATGGCGTACGTACTGGGTGGAGTGAAAGATGCCGTCCGCGAGCGAGCCGTAGAACGTGTCGAACGGGACCAGGCCCGCCGCCGGGTGATAGCCAAACCCGGTCAGGGGCTCGAGGCTGGCCGTGACCTCATCGAGCTGCGGGATGTGGTCGGTGGGGAGATCGAGTCGCCGCATCGCATCGCGGTACTCGGCGCAGGCCAGCCGCTCGTGCTTGACGGTCAGCTCGCCACAGACGGTGCGCCACACGCCCTGTTCGGCCTCGGTGTAGTCGACGTGCGGGATCGGGTCCCCGGGCTGCCACTGCAGCGCGCGGGCGGCGATGTGGTTGCGCCGGGCGCGGTACTCGGGATCGCCGAAGCCCGGATGGTCCTCGTCCAGGTGGACGGTCACCTCGCCGTCGGCGCCGGTCGTGACCGGCGCGTAGAGCTGGCCTTCCTCAAACACTGGCGCTCACCGGACGCTTGTCGGGTGCCCACGACAACGCGTACTTACCGTCGTCGATGCCGGCCGCGAGCGCGGTCAGACGCAGCGGGCGGAAGGTGTCGCACATGACGGCCAGCTCACCGGTCCAGGTCTGACCGATCGACTTCTCGGCCAGGCCCGGCTGCGGACCGTGGGGGAGACCCGACGGGTGCAACGTGATCGAGCCGACGTCGACGCCCCGGCGGGATCCGAAGTCGCCGGAGACGTAATAGATCATCTCCTCGCTCTGCAGGTTGGAGTGGTTGTAGGGGATCGGGATCGC
>DASXHG010000281.1:0-17028 GCA_036488625.1 Solirubrobacteraceae bacterium
GCCGCCGGCTCCGGCCCCGCCGGAGGGGGAGGAGGGCGCCGCGGCGCCACCCGATGAGGCGGCGGGGGTGCTCGCGGCCGGGGCGGCAGCGCCGGCCGTGCCGGTCGGAGCCGACGTGGGGGCGGTCGCGGAGGCGGCCGAGGTCGTGCTGCTGGAGGACTTCGTCGAGGTCGTCGGGGCGGCGGCGTTGGCGACCGCGGGCGCGTTGGGGACGGTGAAGGCCGGAGCGCCGGCGGTGTCGGTGCCGCTGGAGCCCGAGGAGCCGCAGGCCGCCAGGCCCAGGGAAATCACCGCTGCCGCAGCCAGGGCTGCCGGCCGCGGCCTGCGAAGAGAGAGGTGCATACGGGGCGTCGGGATGACGCTCAGGAGCCCAGTGGCTCCATACGCCTGCCGCAATGCGGGCAGTCGTTGAGGTCCTTTTGGGTCAGCTGATCGCACCAGTTGCAGAAGCGGAGATTCTGAATGGCCCAGGGGAGCTCGGACGCTGTGGGGGCGAGCGGCAGCAACTGGCCGACGACCTCGAGCTCCTCGCCCGTCTCGCGGTCCAGGTACACCTCATCGGCCTCGGCCTCGATGATCACTTCGCGGCCGGTGGAAGGCGTCCGCATGCGGTACTTCTGGCGCAACCTCATTGGCCGGCAATGCTACCAACGCCCTGGGCCAGAGCGCCGGCCGGCAACGCCCCGGCGGCGGCGCGGGCGGCAGCGCAGGGATGCCGCACGCTTCTATAGAGTGCCGCTCCGAAAGTATGAGGAGAGCCCTCTCAAGGTCCCGACGAAGCCTGGCGGCGGTGGTGCCGAGTGCGCTCCTGCTCGTCAGCCTGGGCGGATGCGCGGTCAAGCACCCCACGGCCAACGTCGTGCAGGGCAAACAGCTGTTCGTTTCCAAGTGCGGCTCCTGCCACACGCTCAGCCACGCTGGATCCGCGGGCGTGATCGGGCCGAACCTCGATGACGCCTTCAGCCAGGACCGGGCCGACGGTGTCAAGAGCGCCTCGATCCAGGGCCTCGTCGACTACTGGATCCGCTATCCGAACACCCAGGGCGTGATGCCGGCCAAGCTCCTCAACGGCCAGGCCGCCCAGGATGTGGCCGCCTACGTCGGGCTCGTGGCCGGCCGACCCGGGCAGGACACCGGTGAGCTGGCCGCGGCCGTCTCGACGGTGAAACAGAAGCCGGCGGTCGAGAAGAGCGGCGTGGTCCAGATCGACGCCGACCCGACCGGTCAGCTGAAGTTCCTGGCCTCGAGCGCCAGTGCCACCCCGGGCAAGGTCGAGCTTCGCATGCAGAACAAGTCCTCCACGCCGCACGACATCGCCATCACCGGGGGCGGCCTCAACCAGATCGGACCCGTGGTCACAAACGGCGGCACCTCGACCGTCAGCACCAGCCTCAAGCCCGGCAAGTACACCTTCTACTGCTCGGTGGATGGCCACCGCCAGGCCGGCATGGTCGGGACCTTGACCGTCAAGTAGAACGGCTGCGGGGCCGGCAGCCCGCGGGCTGGCCGTCAGGAGACGGGATGATGCTGCGCCGGGGTCCCGGCTCCCGCGCGCTCGCGCAGCCGGGTCCACAGCTCGTCGCTGCGACCGGAGGCCACCGCCCGCTGGGCGCGGCGCTCGTCGAGTTCGATCCCGTGCTGGGTCGCGTAGTCGAGAAGTTCCTGGCGCTGGTCGTTCTGGCGGGCCACGCGCAGGAACAGCCAGCAGAACAGACCGATGGTCAACAAGCTCTCCTCGACCATCATCAGCCCACCGGCGGCGACCTGATCGGCGAGAGGGGAGATGTGCCATTGCCCGTCCCCGGGGACGTAGTAGGGGTAGAACACCGTTCCGCCGAAGATCATGATGTTGGCCAGCACCGTGCCGATCAGGCGCATGGCAACGATGAACACGAGCCGGGCCGCGTTGGAGAACCAGGACGGCTTGGGCAGCGGACCGAGCAGGGCCATCCAGACGGCGATCCCGAAGGCCAGGAAGGTGGCGTGCTCGAGGGCGTGCAGGGCGTCATGGCGCAGGGCCGCCTGGTAGAGCACCGGGAGGTGCCAGACGTAGAAGTTCACGCCCCAGACCACGATCGCCACCACCGGATGGCTGAGGACACGCAGCCGAGAGATGATCGGATTGCGCAGCAGCGGCGCCATCATCGGCCCCGTGAGCCCGAGCACGAGCAGCAGCGCGGCGATGTCGCCAATCAGCAGGTGCTCGGCCATGTGGGCGAGCAGGAGCTGGTCAGACAGCGTATCGACCGGTGCACTGAGCGCGACCTCCAGCACGAGCAGGCCGCAGGCGAAGCAGACGATCCGCCACGTCGGGACCGGACGGCCGTCGGCGGCCAGCGTACGCGCGCGAATCCAGTAGGGGACGAAGGCCAGCAGGACGACGATCGGCATCGCGATCGTCTGGACGGGCGCCAGGCCGAAGGGGAGGGCTTGCAAGGGCACGGCTAGATGGTGTCACGCCCCGGCGGGCCGTGTGGTTGCTCAGGCCAGGGCTTCGATGACCGCGACGACGATCACAAACACGGCGATCGCCCCGAGGGCCCAGAACAGGAACTCGAAGGCGCTGGCTTCCGAGCGGATCGGGTTTGGCGGATGCCTCACGGACTTGGCCGGGCGCCGGGGCCCAGCGTCAGAGGACGTAGACCGTCGTGTAGACGACGACCCACATGACGTCGACGAAGTGCCAGTAGATGCCCGGGACCTCCATCCCCTGGTGGTGCTCGGGGGAGTAGTGGCCGCGGAAGGCACGGACGGTGATCATGAGCAGCAGGCAGAGTCCGATGAACACGTGGGCGCCATGCAGACCGGTGAGCGCGTAGAACACGCTGCCCTGGGCCGAGTCATGGGGCGCGAAGCCGATGTGGATGTACTCGTTGATCTGGACCGTCAGGAACGTCAGGCCAAGCAGGAAGGTCGTGACCATGCCCGCGCGGAGGCCGAAGCGGTTGCCGTTCTTGATCGAGACCAGGGCCCAGTGGATGGTCACCGAGGACGAGAGCAGGATCGCCGTGTTGACGCCCGCCACCGCCTCGGGGAGATGCGTTCCAGCGGCCGGCCAGGGGTCGTGGCTGACGACCCGGATGAAGAAGTAGGCCGTGAAGAAGGCTCCGAAGATCATCACCTCGGAGATGATGAAAAGCATCATCCCCAGCGTCGGTGCCGCGACCCGCGAGGATTGGTGGGCGGGCGGCGGGCCGTGCTGCTCGGCGTGGGCGATCGAGGCGGCTTCCATCAGTCCTCAGAATTGAGTTGGCGGGACAACCTGTCTCCTAGGCGGTGGTCGGACTGCGTTCCGGCTGCACGACATGCTCGACTTCCTTGCCGCTGGCATTGCGGATCCGGGAGATCAGGTCGGCGCGCAGCCAGCCTGACTTGGCCCCGGCGAAGGTCGAGATCACGATGTCGTCGACCCGGAAGCTCTGCAGGGCGTTCATCGTCGCGGTATAGGGGTCGGGATCTCCGATCACCCCGGCAGCGGTGAGCCCGGCCTCACGCAGGCGCCCGAGAACGAGGGACAGCCGGGTGCGGGCGCGCCGGGTCGCGCTGCCGTCGCCCCCCTCCTGAGGGACGACCACGATGAACATGTGCTCGTGCTTCTCCTCGGGGGTGCGGGCGCGGGCCTTCAGGGCGTCAAGCAACTCGTCGCCGCTGGCGGTGCGGTTGGCCACGGCCAGGGTGACGTGGAACGGGAGCCCCTCGGAGTCGGGATCGGTGACGACATGCTCGACGGGCAGACCGGAGGCATGTTCGAGGCGCTCGATCAGGTCGCGCCGCAGCCACCCGGAGCGCGACTCCGGGTATGTGGAGACGACGATCTCGTCGGGCTCGTACTCACGCACGGCATCCATGGCGGCGGCGTACGGATCCTGATCGCCGACCTCGCCGATGGCGCTGATGCCCTCGCCGCGCAGGAAGCCGAGGGCCAGGTCGACCCGGGCCTGGGCGGCGTCGAACACGGCGTCGTCGTAGATCACGTAGCCCGCCCGGGGACGGGTCTGGGGGACGCAGAGGACGAAGCGGGTTTCCTCCTCAGCCGCCTTGGCCCGCACGGCGTCGATCAGCGGCTGGCCGCCGATCGTCTCGTTGGCCAGGACCAGGATGGTTCTCATTCGCGACCCTCCTCACTTGACGTCGACGAAGCGGTTGTCGCCGTGCCGACGGTCGCGCCGGCGCTGACCGGCTTCGCCTCCGCGGGCGGCGCGAAGATGCCGTGGACGGCGCCCGGGACCCCGTACTCGTAGGGACCGCCGACCACGGTCGGGACGGCGTCGAAGTTGAAGATCGGAGGCGGCGAGGAGACCTGCCACTCGAGGGTCAGCGCCCGCCACGGGTTGGCGGCGGCCCGCGGGCCTCCGCGCCAGCTGGCCACGATGTTGTAGAGGAAGATCAGCGTGCTCAGGCCGAGCACGAACGACGACAGCGAGATGATCAGGTTCCAGGTCGCGAACTGCTGGGCGTACTCGGCCACGCGCCGCGGCATCCCCTGGATCCCGATCAGGTGCATGGGGCCGAAGGTCAGGTTGAAGAAGATGAAGGTCATCCAGAAGTGCCACTTGCCCAGCCGGTCGTCGAACATTCGCCCCGTCATCTTCGGGAACCAGTAGTAGACGCCGGCGAAGATCGTGAACAGCGAGCCGCCGAACAGCACGTAGTGGATGTGGGCGACGATGAAGTACGTCTGGCTGACGTGAATGTCGAACGGGATCATGGCCAGCATCACGCCGGAGATTCCGCCCAGCGTGAACATGGTCAGAAAGCCGAGCGCGAACAACATCGGCGTGTCCAGGTGCAGGACGCCGCGCCACAGCGTGGCCAGCCAGGAGAAGATCTTGATCCCCGTCGGGATGGCGATGATCGCCGTGGTGATCATCATCGGGATCCGGATCCAGGGCGCCATGCCTGAGACGAACATGTGGTGGGCCCAGACCGTGAAGCCGAGAACGACGATCGCCAGCAGGCTGAAGGCCATCATCCGGTAGCCGAAGATCGGCTTGCGGGCCTTCACGGCCAGGACCTCGGAGATGATCCCGAACCCGGGCAGCATCATGATGTAGACGGCCGGGTGCGAGTAGAACCAGAAGACGTGCTGGTACATGATCACGTTGCCGTTCTTGCCCGCCCCGACGAAGGCGTCAAAGAAGTGGAAATGCAGCGCCGTGTCGAGCAGGACGAAGAACTGTGAGGCGGCGATGAACGGCGTGGCGATGACCACCAGCAGCGACGTCGAGAAGTTCGCCCACACCAGGAGCGGCATCCGGAAGAAGCTCATTCCGGGCGCACGCATGGTGATGATCGTGACCAGGAAGTTGAGCGCGGTGGCGATCGAGGACGCGCCCGCGAACTGGACGGCGATGGTGAAGAACAGCTGGCCCAGCGGCATCGTCGTCGACAGGGGCGCGTAGGCAGTCCAGCCGGCCGCGAACGAGCCGCCCGGGGCCAGGAAGCTCATCAGCATCAGGATCCCGGCGATCGGCAGCATCCAGTAGGAGAGCGCGTTGAGGCGCGGGAAGGCCATGTCGGGTGCGCCGATCATGAGCGGAAGCACGAAGTTGGCCAGCCCCGCGAAGACCGGGATCACGAACAGGAAGATCAGCACCGTCGCGTGAACCGAGAAGACGCCGTTGTACTGCTCGGGGGTCAGGAACTGCATGCCCGGCTTGGCCAGCTGGGCCCGGATCAGCATGGCCAGCAGGCCGCCGACGAGCAGGAAGAAGAACGAGGTGACCGTGTACTGGATGCCGATCACCTTGTGGTCGGTGTTGACCCGGAAGTAGTCGCGCCACGTCTTGGCCCCGTGGGAGGAGTGCTCCTCGGGCCGCGTGGGGCGTCCGGAGACCCAGTAGAACCAGTAATCGGCGGTGCCGAGGCCGACCAGGAAGAAGAGCGGCACGGCGAGCAGGGCAACGATCGTGATCGCGTGGCCGTCGACCACCGGGTGCTGATGCATCAGCCACCGGATCAAGACCGTGAGCCCGACCGCGAAGGCGAAGCCGAGCACGTCATACAGCGCGGCCCGATACCAGCCGGGGGCGCGGAACTTTGCCGTAAGCGCCATCAGCTCTCCTCCTTCACTTCTCGATGGCCGCCGCTGCCGGGCGGTTGATCAGGATCACTTGCAGGTCTCACTTTGTCACGCTCGACAAGTAGCTGACGAGCGACTGGATCTGGGTTGAGCTCAGGCTCTGCCCGAAGGTCGACGGCATCACGCCGGCTTGAAAACCAGTGGGCAGATACGCGTACGGCTTCACGATCGCCGTGTGGATGCACTGGGCCAGGGTCTTGCCGCGGATCTTGACCGAGGCCGCGGTTGCGCAGTCGCTCTTGAGCCGTTGAGTCAGGTTGGGTCCGACCGTGCCGGTCGTCCCCGCGGCCGCCAGCGTATGGCAGGTCCCGCAGCCGGCCGACCCGACGAACAGGGCCTTGCCGGCGGCACTGGCGGAGCTGGTCGAGGCCGGGGAGGTCGATGTCGCGCTCGATGATGCGGCGTTCGAGCCGCTGGACGACGCCGCGCCGCTGGCACCCGAGGCGCCCGGTACGCCGGACTCGGTGACGTTCGGGGGCGGGGCGCCGACCGGCGGTGGCCCGTTGACCTTCTGCCGGCTCAGCCAGGCCTTGAAGACAGTGGGGGAGACGACGTGCACCGAGGCGCGCATCAGCGAGTGACCGGCACCACAGAGCTCGGTGCATTCCGCGGGGTAATTGCCGGTCGCGGTCGGCGTCACGCGCACGGTCGTGGTGATGCCGGGGACGGCGTCGAGCTTGACCGAGAACTGCGGGACGAAGAAGCTGTGGATGACGTCGAGCGAGTGCAGGTGGAAGACGACGGGCTGTCCGTTGGGCAGGTACAGCGCGGGCGAGATGATCTGCTTACCGGGCGACTGGGGGTAGGAGAACTCGAACGCGAACTGCCGCTCGGTGACGTTGACCACCATCGCGCCGGGATGGGTCTTCTCGTTGGAGCGCAGCACCGAATACGCGTACCCGCAGAGGCCGATGATGAGGACTGCCGGGAGGGCCGTCCAGACCACCTCGAGCCGGGTGTTGCCGTGGATCGGGGGGCCGTCCATCTCCTCCTGGCCCGGTTTCATCCGGAATTTCCACACCGAGTAGAGGACGACGGTCTCCACGAGCACGAAGATCGGCACGGAGACGATCAGCAGGACGTCGTACAGCGTGTGGATATTGCTGGCCTGCAGGGAGCCGGTCTTGGGGAACCAGGGGATGATCAGGACGATCGGAATCCCGATCGCGACGGCGATCAGGCCGATGACCAGCATCTGCACTAGCGGATGCTTACGCACCGAGTGCCCCCTGCGTTAAAACGTGCTCTCCTGGACCCTCGAGCATGGAATCGCCAGCATCCTATGTCTTCCGAACGACGAATGACGCCGGGCCCTGTTTGGGCGCTGCGGGCATGGTTATGATTGCGTCAATCGTTGCAAACCTCAGAGGAGTCGAGCCGTGCTGGTAAGCGAGGGAATGTCTCGGGAGATTCTGACCGTGGGGCCACATCACACCCTGCGCGAAGCGGCCAAGGCGATGTGCGACCGCCGCGTCGGAGCGGCGGTGGTCCTCGACCCCGAGGCGCAGGGGCCCGGCGTCATCACCGAGCGCGACATCCTGATTGCCGTCGGCGAGGGTCAGGATCCTGACCGCGAGCGGGTGGCCGACCATCTGACCGCCAGGCTCACCTTCGCCTCGCCCGATTGGTCGCTGGAGCAGGCTGCGGCGACGATGGTCCGCGGGGGTTTTCGTCACCTCGTCGTCGTCGAGCGCGGGGATCTGACTGGCGTCCTTTCGATGCGTGACATCGTCCGCGTGTGGAGCGGCGACGGGGCCAGCTGCGAGATGCCCGCCGGGGCAACCAGCGGCTGAGGATCGTTCGCCGCAAGCCCGCAGGGCAACGAGCGCCTGAGTCAACCGCCCGCCGACGCCGGCCGGCTAGTGGACGTGCTCTTCAGGAAGCTCTGAGATGTCGCGACGCGTGTCGCGGATCCACATCACGGTGGTGACGAGGAAGATGACCAGGCCGATGATCGAGAGGATCAGCGTGATCGTGGTGCCGACGACGATCAGCGTGATCCCGATCGCGCTGAACAGCGGGATCAGAGTCGGCCCAGGGAGATGGATCTCCTCCCCGACGGGCGGGGTCGGCGGATCGCTCATCTGGGCTCCTCTCGCCGTCCGGGCTCGCCGAGTTCGGAGCCCATCTGAGTCATCCTGCTGCTCACGGATGCACGTAGATGGCGGCGGCCAGGAACGAGATTCCGAACATGAACAGGCAGGCGGCGCCGGCGATCAGTCCGGAGCGAATGTTCTTGCGGGCGAGCTTTCTATCCATGAGGGGGCCAATCCTAAAGGTTTGGGAGCGAAGGTAGAGCCATGGTCACGGGGCCGAGGGTCAACGCGCTTAGAGCTTGACGTCGGCCACCATGGCGGCGAACAGCAGCGCCAGATAGAGCATCGAGAACAGATACAGCCGTAGGGCGTTGCGCCGCGTGGGACGGCGGTACAGCCAGACCGCGCCGCCGACGAAGGCCAGCCCCAGAACGATCGAGCAGACCAGGTAGATGCCGCCGAAGGCGCCGACGCAGAAGGGGAGCTGCGTGACCGCATAGAGCAGCAGCGAGTAGAGAACGATCTGGCGCCGGGTCTCAGCTTCGCCCCGGACCACGGGCAGCATCGGGACCTCGACTTCGGCGTACTCCTTCTTCATCAGGAGGCTGAGGGCCCAGAAGTGCGGGGGGGTCCAGTAAAAGACGATCGCGAAGAGGTAGATCGCCGTCCAGGACAGCGAGCCTCGGGTGGCGGCCCAGCCGACCAGCGGCGGCATCGCCCCCGCCGCCCCGCCGATCACGATGTTGTGGTGGGTACGGCGCTTGAGCCACATCGTGTACACGCCCACGTAGCCGACAAAGCCGCCCAGGGCCAGCGACGCGGCGAGGACGCCGACGGTCGCCGACATAAGCACGAAGGACAGGGTCGCCAGGGCGATGCCGAAGCGCAGCGCGGCCCCGGGGCTGACCCGGCCCGAGGGGATCGGCCGGTTGGCCGTGCGCCGCATGCGAGCGTCGATGTCGCGATCCCAGTAGTGGTTGACGGCCCCGGCGCCGCCGGCCGACAGATAACCGCCCAGGCAGGTGATGGCCACGCGCCCGGCCGACGGGTCGCCGGCCACCTCCATTGTCGTCACCGTCGTCAGCAACAACAGTGATTGGACCTTGGGCTTGGTCAGGTCCAGGTAATCGAGCAGGAGTTGCCGCGTGCCGGGTCTGGCGGCTGCGGCTGTGGAAGTGCTCACTGAGCTGTCCCCGAGGCTCGGCCTAGGCCCGCGCGAACTGCTCGCTGCCGCCGGTCTTCTGCAGCGTGTCGGTCTCGCGCTCGATCTGACGCCGGATGTCGCGCATCGGCTCGACCGATCGCACGCGGGGGATGGCGTCGAAGTTGTTGACCGGGGGAGGCGACGAAGTGAACCATTCCAGGGTGTTGCCCTTCCATGGGTCGGGGCCTGCGATCCGCCCGACCCGGAGGCTCCGAGCGACGTTGCCGACCGTGATGAGGATCCCGAGGGCGAGAATGAACGATCCGATCGTCGAGATCAAGTTGTATGTCGACCACCCGAGACCCGGCTGGTAGGTGTAGATCCGGCGCGGCATGCCCGACAGGCCGAGCGCGTGCTGGACAAAGAAGGTGGCGTTGAAGCCGATGAACATCAGCCAGAAGGACGTTTTGCCGGCCGTCTCGTTGAGCATCCGGCCGGTCATCTTGGGGAACCAGTAGTAGATCCCGCAGAAGACCGTGAACACGGCTCCGCCCATCAGCACGTAATGGAAGTGGGCGACCACGAAGTACGTGTCGTTCAGCTGCCAGTCGACCGGGAAGACGGCCAAGAAGATCCCGGTGATACCGCCGATGATAAAGATGGCGATGAAGCCGACCGCGAACCACAGGGCCGTGGTCATCACGATCGATCCCCGCCACAGGGTGGCGATCCAGTTGAAGATCTTCACGCCGGTCGGGACGCCGATCAAGAACGAGCTCAGCATGAAGAAGCCGAGGACGACGATCGGGATCGGCGAGGCGAACATGTGGTGCGCCCAGACCAGCGTGGCCAGGAAGGCGATCACCGCGGTCGAGGCCGCGATCGCCTTGTAGCCGAAGATCGGCTTGCGCGAGAAGACCGGGATGACCTCGCTGATGATCCCGAACCCGGGCAGGATCATGATGTAGACCTCGGGATGCCCGAAGAACCAGAACAGGTGCTGCCAGAGCACGGGTGAGCCGTTGTCGGTGGGGTCGAAGAAGTGGGTGCCGAAGTGACGGTCGGTGAGGAGCATCGTCACCGCCGCGGCGACCACCGGCAGGGCGATGATCAGCAGCAGCGCGTAGACGAGCAGCGTCCACACGAACAGGGGGAGGCGGCCCCAGGTCATGCCCGGAGCGCGCATGTTCACGATCGTGGCGTAGAAGTTGATCGCGCCCACCAGCGACGAGATGCCGGTGATGTGGATCAAAAAGATCCAGGCGTCCTGGCCGCCGCTTGGCGAGTACAGCGACTCCGAGAGCGGCGGGTAGCTCCACCAGCCCGCGTCCGGCGGCTTCCAGAAGAGGGTCAGATAAAAGACGATCCCGCCCAGCGCCAGCAGCCAGAAGGAGAGCGCGTTCAGGCGCGGGAAGGCCATGTCCCGGGCCCCGATCATGAGGGGCAGGAAATAGTTTCCGAAGCCGGCCATCACGGGGACGACGAACAGGAAGATCATCGTCGTGCCGTGCAGCGTGAGCAGCTGGTTGTAGTGCTCGGAGGTGAGCAGCGTGTTGTTGGGCACGCTCAGCTGCAGGCGCATCATCAGCGCCTCGACCCCGCCCATCATGAAGAACACGAAGGTCAGGACCAGGTACATGATCCCGATCTTCTTGTGATCGGTAGTGGTCACCCAGTCGACCCACTTCTTGGTCGTCCGCGGGGCCACGACCCGGGTCGCGGTGACCTGCGGGACGGGGCGCGCTACGTAGTCAGTGATGGCCATTCTTACTTCCTAGTTCCCCAGATTGTTTGATGCCGTCAAGACCTGCCGAAGCTGCTGCACCTGGCTGTTCTGTGCGGTGATGAGCTGCTCCTGGCGCTGGACCCACGCCTGGTACTGAGCGGGGCTCACGACCTTCACGAAGGCGACCATCGCCGCGTGGTTGGTTCCGCAGAGCTGCGCGCACTGGCCGCGGAAGTAGCCGGTATGAAGGGCCTTGAACCAGGTGAAGGTGGTGTACCCGGGCACCGCGTCGACCTTCCCACCCAGGGCCGGAATCCACCACGAGTGGATCACGTCCGTGGACTGGATCGAGAGGACCACGGTGGTGTGCACGGGCACCTCCATGGTCGTGTAGGAGTACGGCAGCTTGCTGTTGAAAGCGTCGTTGCGGCAGTTGTTGCCGTAGCTGTAGCGCCAGATGTACTGCCGGCCCTGGATGCAGATTGTGAGCTTGCGGCCGTTGGGCGGCGTGGGCTGGGTGACCGAGGCGGTGAGCGCGAGCCCGTTGTGATCGGAGTTGGGCGGGTCGACGATGCTCGGCAGCTTGATGAACGTGACGATGGTCAGAGCGACCAGGATCAGCGCGGCGCCGACGGTCCAGCCGATCTCCAGCGACGTATTGCCGTGGATCTGGGCCGGGATCGCCCCCCGCTTGGCCCGAAACTTGTAGACCGAGTAGACGAGCGCGCCCTCGACGAGGACGAACACCACCGCGGCCATGTAGAGAATGATCCGGTACAGCGACGCGATCTCGTTCGCGTTCGGCGAGCCCCCGGACCTCGGGGTGATGAAGTTGGCCAGGGCCCCCGGAGCCAGGACGAGCGCGATCAGCGCAGTGGCCGCGAACACCAGCAGCTGGGTGCGGATCCGCGAGCGCCGAAGGGGTGCTCGGGAGGCGGATCGGCGGCCGTCTCGGCGCCCGCGTTGAACGTGGGGTCTCAAGGCGGCGGGGATTCTAACTGTCAGGGCCGCTGCCGTGACTTGCTCCGGGTCGAGGCCCGGAGCCTGAATCATCTGCTACATGGGCCGTATCGGGCCTGCTCCCGGGTTCCCGCGCCCGCTCTCGGGATAGCGACGGCCCGGCCTATACTGGCCGCCTCTTGCGGACCTCCAGGGCCATCAGAGCGAGCGCCTGGGCCCTTGTCGCGGCCGGGGTAGCGGCGCCACTGCTGCGCCGGCGGGTGCGGATCCCGCCCGCGGCGGTAATGGCCAGCTCGGCGCTGGCGCCGGTCTGCGCGGGCGTGATTCTCCCTCCGGGCCGCCGCCGTCAGTTGGCGGTCTGCGCTCTGAACATGTGGGCCTATCTGGCCGCCTATGAGCTTCCGCACGACGACCCCGAGCGGCTCGAGGCCCGCGTGCGCATCGATTACCCGATCGCCGCCGACCGGATCATCGGCCTCGGTGTGCCGCCCACCGTGCGTTTTCAGCACACGTTCTCGCGCCCGGGTCAGATCAAGCGCATTGAGCGGCTGCTCGTCTGGTGTCACTGGATCTGGTTCATGGTCCCGCACGCCAGCGTTGCCTACGTGTTTCTGCGGCGCCCCGAGCGCCTTCCCAGCGCGGCGGCGAGGATGTACGCGACGTTCGACGTCGGCGCCGTCTTCTACTGGGCGATCCCCACGGCTCCCCCCTGGTACGCGGGCCGGCAGGGCCGACTAGATTCCGCCGGCGGCCCCCCGGTGCGGCGGATGATGATCGAGTACGGCGAGGAGTTCTGGGGCGGCCGCTGGCCTGACCTTTACGATGTCCTCGGAGGCAATCCGCTGGCAGCCATGCCGTCGCTTCACTTCGCTACCTCGCTCATGGGCGCTCATCTCCTCGCGGAGGTGGGTCCGGTGGCCGGTGCCGTGGGCTTCACCTATACGGCGGCGCTCGGGCTGGCGCTCGTGTATCTGGGCGAGCACTACGCGGCCGACCTCCTCGGCGGCGCGGTGCTGGCCGAGACCGTTCGCTTTGGCGCGCCGCGCGCGCGACCGCTCGCCCGGCGCTGGCTGCGGGCCCTTGACCATCTTCAAGCGCTGGCCTCCAGCGGCTAGGGACACGCCGGTCCCATGCACGACAAGGCCTCGATCGAGCAATCGAATGCTCGACCGGGCCAGCCTACCTCCGGCGCCGGTTCACCCGACGGTCCTCACCCGCGCTGGCCGCATCCCCCCGGGGCCACCGAGCCCGTGACCGACACCACCGTCGCCGGCGCGGGCGGTCATTCGGATGAGGGCGATCACCACGAGGAGATGCCGCGCGTGGTCTTCACGCGCCGCCGCCTGCTGGCCTCGATCGTGTTCGTCGTCTCCGTGGCCGCGTTTTTGTACTTCGTGCTCCCCAAGCTGCTCGGGCTCCGCGACACGTGGAACCGGATCCAGCACGGCAACGGCTGGTGGCTGGCGCTGGCCGCGCTCCTGGAGGTGTGCTCGTTTCTGGGCTACATCGCCCTCTTCCGGGTCGTGTGCGCGCGCGGGGACTCGCGGATCGACTGGAGGGCCAGCTATCAGATCACGATGTCGGGCCTGGCCGCGACCCGCCTGTTCGCGTCGGCCGGAGCGGGCGGGATCGCGCTCACGGCGTGGGCGCTGCGTCGCTCGGGACTCGAGCGGCGCGTGGTCGCCTGTCGGCTCATGGCCTTCCTGGTCCTGCTCTACGGGGTGTACATGGCGGCGCTGGTGATCGTCGGCCTGGGTCTGTACACCGGTCTGTTCCCGGGGTCCAACCCGTTTGCCCTCACCGTCGTGCCGGCGATCTTCGGCGCCACCGTGATCGCGATCTTTCTCGCCGTCTCGCTGCTGCCAGGTGACTTCGATCGGCTGGTGAGGCGATGGGGGCACGGTGGCCGGGCCGGACGGGCGGCGGCGAGCCTGGCCACTGCTCCGGCGGCGGCAGCCAGCGGCGTACGTACGGCGATCGACCTCGTGCGGACGCGGGATGTCAACCTGCTCGGGGCGGTGGCCTGGTGGGGCTTTGACATCGCGGTGCTGTGGGCGTGCTTTCACGCCTTTGGCGGCTCGCCTCCCACCGCAGTCGTGATCATGTCCTACTTCATCGGCATGGTTGGCAACACGCTGCCGCTCCCGGGCGGGATCGGTGGGGTCGACGGCGGCATGATCGGTGCCTTCACGGCCTTCGGCGTTCCCGTCCAGCTGGCGGTGGTCGCCGTGCTCGCCTACCGCGGGTTTGCCTTCTGGCTGCCGACGCTGCCCGGGGCGGTCGCCTATCTTCAGCTGCGGCGCACGGTCCACCGATGGCAGCTGCGGCCGCGCCCCGCGATTCCCGACGCGGCCACCGCACACCGCTAGCTATACTTTATGAAGTGACCGACCAGAAGATCGAAAACGTAATCATCATCGGTAGCGGACCGGCCGGCTATACGGCCGCGCTGTACACCGCGCGGGCCGATCTGGACCCGCTGGTCGTCGAGGGTTTTGCCTGGGGCGGCCTGCTCCAGCAGACGACCGAGGTCGAGAATTACCCGGGCTTTCCGGCGGGGATCATGGGTCCCGAGTTGATGCAGCACTTCCGCGATCAGGCCGAGCGCTTCGGTGCGCGCCTGGAGACCGATGACGTGACCGCCGTCGAGCTGTCTGAGGACGGCTCCCCGCACAAGGTCTGGGTCGGCGATCAACTGCACCTGGCTCGGACCGTGATCCTGGCCATGGGAGCTCAGCACCGCAAGCTCGGTGTGGCCGGTGAGCTGGAGCTTTCCGGGCGCGGAGTGAGCTATTGCGCGACCTGCGACGCGGCGTTCTTCAAGAACGTCCCGACGATCATCGTCGGCGGCGGCGACTCGGCGATGGAGGAAGCCATGTTCCTGGCCAAGTTCGCCTCCAAGGTGATCGTCGTTCACCGTCGCGATGAGTTCCGAGCCTCGGCGATCATGCTCGACCGGGCGCGCGCCGTGCCGAACATCGAGTTCATGACCCCGTACGCCGTGGATGAGTTCCTCCCTGGGGATTCGCCGTCTCTGGCCGTGGCGAGGCTTCGCAACACCGAGGATGACTCGACTCGCGAGATCGAGATCTCGGGCGCCTTCATCGCCGTTGGCCATGACCCCCAGTCACAGATCGTCGACGGGCAGGTCGAGACCGATGACGATGGCTACGTCGTCACCCAGGGTCGATCGACCCTGACCAATGTTCCCGGCGTATTTGCGGCCGGGGATCTGGTCGACCACACCTACCGGCAGGCCATCACCGCCGCCGGGTCCGGCTGTCAGGCCGCCCTCGACGCCGAGTGGTACCTGCGCGACACTCCCTTTGAGAATCCAGACGGGACCGCGGCCGTCGTCGGCCCCGGCACCCGGCTGCGCCACGACTGAGCGGGCGCGCCCCTAAAGGCTGTCTAGTACGGGCAGCCGTTTGCTGGACCCCAATTGCCTGACCGGGCATGGGCTGACATCGGCAGACCGAAGTCCTGAGTCCAGGTGCCAGGACCACCCGCGCCGCGCACGCCGTGCCGGCTGACGCCGACGCCGATGTCGAGGAAGCTCGGGGTGAGAATGTTGCGGCAGTGGCCGGGGCTGCCCATCCAGCCGCGCACGACCGCCGCCGGGGTGCGGAAGCCGGCGGCGATGTTCTCGCCCACCATCTGCCAGTTGAAGCCGACCGCCGTGATCCGGCCCGAGAAGTTCGAGCCGTGTGAGAAGTAGCCGTCGCTGACCATGTGGTTCGTCCAGCCCTGAGCCGAGCGGTTCAGCCGCTGGTTCTCATGCAGGCCGGGCAGCCCGTGGCGCGCCCGCTGCTGGTTGACCAGGCAAACGACGGCCCGTTGGAGGGCCGCGCGTGAGGTTCTGGTGACGCTCACATGCGCGTTCGCGCAGCTCCGATGAGCCGTACGGGCGCCTGCTGAGGATGTGAAGACTGCCGCTGTGATGAACAGCGCCGCGCTTGTGACGAGGAGGCCACGCGACATGCGCGACCAGACGTTCACCGCGCAGCGCGCAGCCGCTGCGTTTGTAACGATCATTTTCCCTGCCTCGGTTGGGCCCCACCGGGCGATAAGCGCTCCCGACGCCGATCGAACAAATGTCCAGTGGGGCGCGGTCACCCTACAGCATCACCGCGTCGGAAAGACTCCACGTTATGGATACTGATTCCGGTGCACTGGCGGGGGCCCGCGAGACCCCCGGAACTACCCGTTGTAATCGAAGAAACCGGCCCCGGTATGAACGCCCAGGCGCCCCGACCAGCCGAGCGCGCGGAGCGCCGGGGCCACCCGGTAGCGCTCCTCTCCGCGCTCGAGATAGAGCGCATCGAGCACAGAGAGCACATGGTCGATGCCGATCTGATCGGCCCAGCTCAGGATCCCTCGTGGGTAGTTGAGGCCGTGCACCATCCCGGCATCGATGTCCGGGGCGCTACCGAGGCCTTCCCCGTAGGCGAACGCCGCCTCGTTGATGACCTGGGCGACGATCCGCCCGAGGATCAGGCCCGGGGCATCGCCCACCCATAGCGTCCGCTTGCCGAGCGTGGCGAAAAAGTGCTCGGCGGCGGCAACCGCGGACTGGGCGCTGTCGGGGCCGCGGCTCAGCTCGACCAGGTGGCTGGAGGCAAGCGGCGGCAGCGCGTGAAAGCCGACGGCGGCGCCGGCCGGGTCGAGCGCGGCCAGCGAGCCCGCGGTCAGGCAGATGGCCTGCGGCGCTCCCTGAAGCGGGGCACCCGGATCCTCGCCTCCCGTGAGGTCCAGAATCAGTCTCGGGATGGCCAGCGTCTCGGCCTCGAGCGGATCGGCCACGGCCCACCCGCTCGCGGCGGCCGCCTCGCGCAGCTCATCGGCCAGCACGGTGTCTCCGGCGATCACGACCAGTCCGTCCCCGCCGCCGGGGGAAGGCGGCTCGGGATCGGCCGGCCGGTGCTGGCCACCCTCTGGATACTCGTAAAAACCCCGGCCGGATTTGCGGCCGAGGCGACCGGCGGCGATCGTCCGCACCGTGATCGGCGAGGGGCGCCAGCGCGGCTCGCCAAAGCTCTGCTCGTAGAAGGAGCGGGCGACGTCAAAGCCGACGTCGACG
>DASXHG010000286.1:0-2633 GCA_036488625.1 Solirubrobacteraceae bacterium
CCGAGCTCGGGACCGATCACGTGCACGATCCCCTGCCGGCTTGAGCCCAGGGAATACACGGGGATCCCGAACTCCTCGCAGTTGCGCTCCAGCGTCTCGACCTGCACGCGGGAGAGCTCGTCCCGGATCCGGGCGGCCACCGGTGTCCCGTCGGTGGGGACGTTGTGATCGGCGGTGGCCAGCGTGCGATCGGGCCGGCGGACCCGCCGGCCGGCCAGGCGCAGACCGTCAAAGGCCTGGGGGCTGGTCACCTCGTGAACGAGATGAAGGTCGACGTAGAGCAGCCCCGGCGCGACCTCGTGGGCCGCCCAGATCTTGTCGAACAGACTCGCGGGCAATTCGTTCTCCTTTGACTTCTACGGTTCAGCTTCTGCGCAGCCCGGCGCTCACGACGGCCAGCAGGTAGGCCGGACCGGGACCAGGGTTCTCAAAGTGATGGGGAAGATCGGCGTCGAAGGTCACGCAGTCGCCGTCTCCGAGCTTGTGCTCGGCACCGTCGCAGTGCAGGATCACCCGGCCCGACTCGACCAGCGCGGTCTCGCGGCTGCCGGGTTCGTGCATGGGCGGATCGCCGGCGCCGCCGGTCTGCGCGCCGGCCTCGAGACGGTGGCGGGAGAGCTCGGCTCGCTGACCGGGCAGCGGCGGGGTCAGGATCTCGTAGCTGTGGCCGGGGGCACCGGCGGGTCCGGCCCGCCGTTCGGCCGCCCGCACGACCTCGACGGCACCGCTCTCGTCGAGGCGCAGCAGCTGAGACAGCCGTAGATCGAGGCCATGGGCGATCCGCGTCGCGACCTGGATCGTGGGGCTCGTCTCCCCCCTCTCCACCTGCGAGAGCATCGGCGCGCTGACCTTGCTGCGGACGGCCAGGTCACGCAGGGACAGACCCATCGCTTCGCGCAGCGCTCGCAGGCGCGCGCCCAGGGCCTCGGGGGAAGTTGTCGACGCCTCGGCGGTCAACATACGACCGTACGCTATCACGTACATGCCCTCGCCCGGCAAGCCAGCGGCAGGCACGCGGCGGCACGTCGCTAGCCTGCGCGCATGCACTCCCGGCCCGACGTGCTCGTGCTCGGCGGCGGTGGCGTGCTCGGTGAGGCGTGGATGATGGGTGTCCTGGCCGGCATCGAGGACGGCGCCGGCTTTGACCTGCGCGATTGCGAGTCCTTCGTCGGGACCTCGGCGGGCGCGATCGTCGCCGCGCACCTGGTCGGCGGGCGTTCACCGCGCCGGCCCGCGGCGGTCGGCACCGACATCCAGGTCTCCGACGCTCAGCCGGTGCGGGGCTTGGCCGTGGCCGCACTCGGCGCCGCGCGGCGGGCGGGGTCGTTTGCCCTCGCCGCCAGCTCTGCGTTTGCGCCCCTGGCCCTCGGCGTGGCCGCCCCCGGCGGGGCGCTCGTCCGCTCGCTGCTGCTCCGCGGTCTCCCCCGTCCCCCGGACACGCTCGCCCAGCTCAAGAATCAGATCGAGCGCTCGGGGGCGCGCTTTGACGGCCGGCTCAGGGTCACCGCCGTGGATCGCAAATCCGGCCGCCGCGTCGTGTTCGGAAGCCCCGGGGCCCCACGGGCCACGGTCGCCGAGGCCGTCGAGGCCTCGTGCACGGTGCCGTGGCTGTTCGCCCCCGTCACGATCAACGGTCGCGAGTACGTGGACGGCGGAGTCTGGAGCCCGACCAACCTCGACGCGGCCCCGGCGGGCCGCGACACCCACGTGCTGTGCCTGAACCCGACCGCCAGCCTGGCTCCCTCGCACACGCTGCTCACCGTGATGCGCAACGTCGCCCGGTCAGCGGTCTCGATCGAGAGCCTCGCCCTGCGCCGTCGCGGCGCCGCGGTCCGTTCGGTGGCGCCCAACGCCGAGTGCGCGGCGGCAATGGGATCGAACTTCATGGATCAGGAGCCGCGCAGCCGAGTTCTGGCTGCCGGCTACCGCCAGGGGCTACTGGTCGCCGCCGACCGTCGGGGCTGGTAGGCGTCGCCTGATCACCGCTGGCGCAGCCCCTTTCGCGGCGATAAAATGATCAGAGTGCGGCGCCCATGGCCAGGCGCCGAGGGCATAGCCGCCGCCGCGGCTCGCCGGTTTTCCTGCCATCCGGTCACCGGAAACGATTCCGACCTAAGCAAAGGATTTGCGAATGACTAATTGGCGAAGGGACGTCCGAGTCGCACTTGACAGCCGGGGCACACGGTGGCTGCTGGGTTTGATCGCCTCTCTCAGTGCGACGGCGCTCCTCCGGAGGCCCTGCTGGATTCGTTGGCGTGACGGAGCCTGGATCCACTATTTCCAGGGCGCCGCGATTCCCCACCCGCAGCTGGTCGATGCTCATTCGCTCGGTGACTTCACGGCCGAGATCGAGGACGTTTTTATCTACGGCTACAAGCCGGGACCTGGCGACGTGGTCATCGACGTCGGGGCGGGCTTCGGGGCCGAAGCGCTCGTCTTCTCCCGGCTGGTCGGAAGCACCGGCTCGGTGATCTCACTCGAGCCTCATCCGGCGACCTACTCATGGTTTACCCGCCTGTGCCAGCTGAACAAGCTCGAGAACGTGACCCCCCTGCAGATCGCCGCCTCAGCCGAGGAGGGTGAGCTGATCATCACCGATCAGGATGCCTATGAACGCAACACCGTGCTCGCGG
>DASXHG010000370.1:0-4062 GCA_036488625.1 Solirubrobacteraceae bacterium
CTGCGCGAGTACTACAACCCCTTCACCGGCGCCGGGATGGGCGCGATCAACTTCGGGTGGTCGACACTCGTTCTGGAGATGCTCGAGCCCGACCCGCGGGCACCGTCGAGCTACCTGCCCGCAGAGGCGCCGGCGACGGGCTGATCGGCCGCTCCGTTTCCCGGCCGCCGCACCCGCCGAGCCGGGGTAACCGCTCGCTAACGTGAGGGTCATGCATACCGATCACGATCTGAACCTGACCGACGAACAGTGGCGCGAGCGCCTCAGCCCCGAGCAGTACGCGGTGCTGCGTGAGCAGGGCACCGAGCGCCCGTTCACGGGCCGCTACGTCGACGTCAAGGACGACGGCACCTACCGATGCGCGGGCTGCGGAGCCGAGCTCTTCACCTCCGACACCAAGTTCGAGTCCGGGACCGGCTGGCCGAGCTTCTACGAGCCCGCGGTGGCCGCCAATGTCGAGCTTCACGAGGACCGCAGCCACGGCATGCTCCGCACCGAGGTGAACTGCAAGCGCTGCGGCGGCCATCTCGGCCACGTGTTCCCCGACGGCCCGCAGCCCACCGGCCAGCGCTACTGCATCAACTCGTGCGCGCTCGAGCTCGATACCGGGCAAGAGTGACGTCGCTTGAGCGGCGGACTTACTCAACCTCGGCGTGGCGTCGCTCGCGCCACTTGACCAGCGCAAAGCCGCCCACGACCAGCACAGCCAGAGCGACCGCCGCGTAGATCCCGAAGGTGGTGATCGCGTTCGCAGCGGCGCTTCCGGCGAAGTAGCCGACGAGGCCATAGGTCACCCCCCAGGTGATTCCACCGAGCGCGTTCCAGGCGAAGAACTCGATGAAGCGCATCTCGTTGATCCCGGCCAGCCAGGCGGCGGCGAAGCGCACGAGAGCTATCCAGCGGGCAAAGAACACGGCCTTGGGACCATGCTTGGCAAAGAACCGGTCGCCGACCACGATCACGCGCTTGCGCCGGGCCAGAAACGGCCCCGGAGCCTCGAGCGCGTCACGGCCGAAACGGCGCCCCAGCGCGTAGCCGATGTTGTCGCCGATGATGGCCGAGCAGACGCCGATCAGGATGACCAGCCAGATCTGAAGCTTGCCCTGGCTGGCCAGCACGGCGGCCAGCACCAGGGCCGTCTCCCCCGGCGAGGGGACGCCCATCGACTCAAGGCCGATGATCGCCGGCAGCAGGTAGCCGAGGCTGCTGGAGATACCGATGATCGCGCCCAGGGTGAGCGTGACGGTGGTCATCGCCGCGCTCGATGCCCGGCCGCCGGTCCCAACCGCAAGCCGATCGCCACCCCCCGCGACCGGACGACCGTCACGCTGCGGTCCAGGGCTTTCTGAGCACGGCCAGCAATGACAGCCCAACAGGCAGGGTTCGGCCGCCGCGCAGCCAGCGGGCCTCGAGCCGCAGCGGCCCCTCGAGCGTGTCGTTGAGCCACCGCGGGCCGATGTATAGATCGTTACCCGCCCCGCGGGCTCCCGCGCCCGTGGCGTCGCCGGCTCCCGCGGCGCTGCCCCGCCGGGCCAGGCGAACCACGGCCGCGGGCGCGAACAGCAGGCTGTTGAAAGCGCTCATCCGGCTCACCGTCCAGCCCGCGGACAGCGCGGTGTCGCGCAGCAGGCGCCGGGAGTAGCGCCGGTAATGGTGGTTGTAGACGTCATGGGCGGACCACAGGAACTGGTGGGCGGGCACCGTTACGAGCAGAAAGCCTCCCGGCCGGCACACCCGATGCAGCTCAGCCAGCGTCCGCCGGTCATCCGGCGTGTGCTCGATCACGTCCAGACAGGTGATTAGGTCAAAGCTGTCCTCACTCCAGGGCAGCTCCTCGAGGCGGCCCTGGAGAACCTCCCCGAGTCCCCGGTCGCGGGCCACCTCGGCCACCTCCGGGTCGAGTTCGATGCCCCGCACGCGCCCGTAGTCGACCAGTTCCAGCAGGGTCCGTCCCGACCCGCAGCCCGCGTCGAGAACCTCGGCCGGGTGCGGCAGAGGGAGCCGATCGAGCTCGGCCCGGATGACCAGCCGCCGCCCGCGGTACCACCAGTGGTCGTCCTCGACCTCGAGGGTCGCCCGCATCAGCTCCTGATCCATAGCCCGATGCTGTCAGCTAATCGACGTGGACAGCGTCCTGGTCGTCGCCGGGGCCGGGGGCAGCCGAAGCGTGAACTTTGCCCCGGTCCCCGGCTCGGTGTCCTCGAGGATCAGCTCGCCCCCCATGCGGACGGCCAGCTCGCGTCCGATCGCCAGCCCCAGCCCGAAGCCCGCCTCGCCCCGTGTGTCCCGGCCGCGGTGAAAGCGGCGGAAGATCTGGTCGCGCTCCTCAGGCGGCACGCCGGGCCCCTCATCGCAGACGCTGACCCGGACATCGCCGGACTCGTCGAGCCCCACCGTGAGCTCGGAATCCGGCGGACTTACCCGGAGGGCGTTGTCGACGAGGATGCGCAGGATCCGGGCGATGCTCCCGGGATCACCCAGCGCCCACACCGATCGCCCGTGATCGGCGAGCTTGACGCTCACGTGACGGTCGGCGCTGCCGAGCTCGAACTCGGCCAGGACCGCGCGGCTCAGCTCGCTCAGCTCGACCGGCTCAGAGCGCAGATCGATCTTGGCGTCGAGGCGGCTCAGGTCCAGCAGGTCGGCGGCCAGGCGACCCAGCCGCCGCGACTGCGCCCGGGCCCGGAGCAGCAGGGCCCGCGCGTCCTCGATGTCGGGCTCGGCGTAGCGAAGGTCATCGTCGAGCAGCTCGAGCATTCCGTCCAGCGACGTCAGCGGCGTGCGGAGCTCGTGCGAAGCGGTGGCCACGAAGGAACGTCTTGCCTCCTCCTGCTCGCGCAGGCGCGTCTGCATCGTGGCCAGCGTCCGGGCCAGGTCTCCGACCTCGTCCCGAGCGCGGTCGACGGGCACCACGACGGCGGGTCCTTCATGGGTCAGCTCGAGCGCCGCCTCGCGCAGGCGCCGCAGTCGCCGCACGATCCGGGCCGACAGCGGCACGCCCAGGATCACGGCCAGGAGTAGACCGGCCAGCGCCGCGGTCGCGAACGCGTTGCGGACCACCGCCACCGCGCCCGAGATCTGATCGACTGATTTGCGCACCGCCAGTACGTAGAGGAACTGGTCCGCGCTCGTGAACGGGATCGCGGCCCGCGCGTACTCCTTACCGTCGATCGTGCCGAAGGTGTAGTTGGCGCGACGGGTGCGAAAGGCGGCGGCGACATCGCCGTAGGTGTCGTCGGCCGATTCGTCGGCATTCGGGGTCAGCAGCGGCTGCCCATGGGGACTGTCAGGACCTGGGTTGCCGAGCACGACGACAAGCTGCGCGTTGACGCGCTGGCTGAGTTGGGTCAGGGCGCTCTGCAACTGGTCGGCCTGAGACTGGGAGAGGGGGATCTCCCCCAGATGCAGACTGGCGAACCGGCGCTTGCTGCGGTTGGCCCTCAGCTCGTGAATCAGCGTGGACCGGGCGTTGTTGCGCAGACTCTGCTCAAGAGGGCCAAGCAGGGCGAGCGCGGCCACGACCAGCGTGGCAACGGTGGTGATGAGGAGGACTCCGACGATCCGGCCGCGCAGGCCCAGGGCGCCTCGTCCGCGGGTCCCGGCGCGCAGCGCGAACTCCCGGCGGAGCCGGCTCAAGCTCCCGGGACCCCGCTGTTGGGCCACCTACGCGCTCCGGGCCGCCGGCGCGCGCACGGGGCGCAAGGTCAGAGGCACCTACGGCCCCCGGAGACGGTACCCGGCGCCGCGCACGGTGAGGATGTAGCGGGGCTTCTCGGGCTCGGGCTCGAGCTTCTCGCGCAGGTGGCGGATGTGCACGTCGATCGCGCGCGGGTCACGGTAGGCGCTGTCACCCCAGATCGCCCGCAGGAGCTCCTGGCGGTTGAGCAGGCGGCCCGGATCGCTCATCAGCGCGTCCAGGAGCTCGAACTCCGAGAAGGTGAGCTTGACCGGATCGCCCTCGATCTTCACTTCCCGCTGGGCCCGGTCCAGGGCGATCGGGCCCACGGTCAGAACCTCATCACCCATCGAGCGCGTACCCGCGCGGCGCAGCACCGCCCGGAT
>DASXHG010000423.1:0-1639 GCA_036488625.1 Solirubrobacteraceae bacterium
GCAACACCGTGCTCGCGGACGGAAGTGACGGCATCACGGTGAGAGCCAGGACTCTCGATGACCTCGCCCGTGACCTGAACGTCTCGCAGGTGAATCTGCTCAAGATGAACATCGAGGGTGCCGAGCAGCTCGCTATTCGCGGAATGGCAGACCTGATTGACCGCACCCATCACGTGTGCATCGGATGTCACGATTTCCTCGCCGACAAGGGAGGCTCACAGCGCATGAGGACAAAGCACCTCGTCCGCGAGTTCCTGCTCGAGCACGGCTTTGAGCTCGCCACCCGCGAGGACGCGAGCGAGCCGTGGATCAGGGACTACATCTATGGCGTCAACACCCGGCTCGCGGCCCCGCCGGCTGAAGTCCTGGTCTCCAACACGAGCGGGGAGCAGTAGCCGAGCGGTTCCGGGAGGCCGGCCCCGCCTATGGCGCCCGCACGACCTCCGGCTCACCGACTCCGTTCTCGGTCGTCGCGGCCAGCGTGGCCCGACGGCGCACCGCGCTCGAGAGCGCGCGAACGTAGGCGTGAGCACCGGCCTCGAGGATGTCGGTCGAGACGCCCTGCCCCGATCCGACCACGGGCTCGGCCCCCGGCGCCCCGCCGGCGAGCTCGACCACGACCGAGGTCTCGCCGAGCGCGTCCTGCCCGCCGGTGACGGCGTCGACGCGGAATTCCCGTAGGCGCGCATCGACTCCGGTGGCGGCGTTGATGGCGTGAAAGATCGCATCCACGGGGCCGTCGCCGGTGAACGATCCGACGAGCTCCTCACCCTCGGGACCGGTGACGGCCACGGTGGCGTGGGGCGGGCGCCGATTCGACGCCTCGACGTCGAACCACTCGAGCTTGTAACCGGCGATCTCCTGGCGCAGCTCATCGGTGACCAGCGCCTCGAGGTCCATGGCCGTCACCTGCTTCTTCTTGTCGGCGATCTCCTTGAAGCGGCGGAAGGCGGTGACCAGACCCTGGCCGGAGAGCTCAAAGCCGAGCTCGGCCAGCGCCTGCTGCAGCGCGTGTCGCCCCGAGTGTTTGCCGAGCACGATCGAGTTGGCGTCCAAGCCGACCGTGGTCGCGTCCATGATCTCGTAGGTCGAGCGCTCCTTGAGCACGCCGTCCTGGTGGATGCCGGATTCATGCGCGAAGGCGTTGCGGCCGACGATCGCCTTGTTGGGCTGCACGGGGTAGCCGGTCAGCCGCGAGACCATGCGCGAGGTGCGAGCGAGCTCGCGCGTCACGGCGTCGGTGTGCAGGCCGATGGCCGCCTCACGGGTGTGCAGGAGCATCACGATCTCCTCCAGCGACGCATTGCCCGCCCGCTCGCCGATCCCGTTGATCGCGCACTCGACCTGGCGGGCGCCGGCCTGCAGGCCGGCGAACGAGTTGGCCACCGCAAGCCCGAGGTCGTCGTGGCAGTGCACCGACAGGATCACGTTGTGCAGATCGGGGACGAGCGTGTACAGCCCATGCAGAAAATCGGCGTACTCGTTGGGGATCGCGTAGCCGACGGTGTCGGGGATGTTGATCGTGGTCGCGCCCTCGTCAATCGCGATCTGGCACACCTCGGCCGTGAACTCGAGGTCGGCGCGGGTGGCGTCCATGGGTGAGAACTCGACGTCGTCGACGTACCCGCGGGCATGGGCG
>DASXHG010000442.1:0-4670 GCA_036488625.1 Solirubrobacteraceae bacterium
CCTCCGGACAGGGTGGAGGGCGTTTCCGCTGGGCGGCGGGAGCCTCCGAGTCGGCGGCGCACGTCTCCCGCTCGAACCGGCGTCACGAGGTCGCAGATGCGGAGCGCTCGCCGGCGGACGGCGGGCGTGCACTCTCACCGGCGGCGGCAAACAGCTCGTCCATCGCGGCTCGCAGCTCGTCGGCGAGCGCCTCAAGGTCTGGCAAGGCGTCGTAGTCAGCGTTCAGGCCAAAGTTGAGCTGGCCGTTGTAGCTCATGATCGCGATGCCGAGGGCCTGGTTCTCGGCCAGCGGCACCATCGGATACATGGCCTCGAGCTCGCGGCCCAGCATGTAGAGCGGGAACTGCGGCCCGGGCACGTTGGTGACGACGAGGTTGAACAGCCTCTGGCGGGCCTGAAGCCGAGCCGCCTGGGCCATGATCGTGGGGGGCGCGAAGCCCGAGAGCTGAGTCAGAACCTGAGCCCCCACCGCCTGGCCCGAGTCCTTGATGCCCTCCATGTCGCGACTGATCGTCAGCAGCCGCTGCACCGGATCGCTCATCCCGACTGGGAGCGGGGCCCACATCGCCGCCACCCGGTTGCCGAGAGCTCCTCGCTCGACGTCGGCGCGAATCGACACCGGAACCATCGCGCGGAGAACGAGATCGTCGGTGTCCTCGCCGCGAAGGCGCAGGTAACGGCCGAGGGCGCCTGCCACCGAGGCGAGCACGACGTCGTTGACGGTCCCACCGAGAGCATTCTTGACGGCCTTGTACTGAGCCAGATCACCATTGACCCACGTAAACCGCCGGTGCGGACCGATCCGAACGTTGAGCGGGCTGGGGGGCGCCGACTGCAGGCCCACCTTGGCAATCGCGCCGACCCCACCAAGGGCATTGCCGACACGGGAGGCGACCTGGCGCGGACCGCGCAGGCTGGCGCGCACGCCACGCACGATCTCGCCGGGAACCGTGGCTCGCTCGAGCAGCGCATCGGCGAGCAGCTGGGCGCCCGACGGGAGGGGACGCGGGACCCATTCCTGCTCGGGTGGGGCAACCGGCATCGGTTCGGGGGAGGTGTCGAACAGGACGGTCGCGATGTCGACACCGGAGACGCCGTCCACGAGCGAGTGATGGGTCTTGGACAGAATCGCGAAGCGGTCCGTGCTCAGACCTTCGACCAGCCACAGCTCCCACAGCGGACGCGAACGGTCGAGCGCTTGCGAGAACACACGGCCGGCCAGGCGCTTGAGCTGCGGCTCGCCACCGGGGTGGGGGAGAGCGGTATGCCGGACGTGGAAATTGGGGTTGAAATGCGGGTCATCGACCCACACCGGCCGACCCTGGTTGAGGGGCACAAAGGCCAGCCGCTGGCGGTAGCGGGGGACGAGGTGAAGCCTGGAAACGATCTGCGCGACCAGCTCGTCGTAATCAGGAGCCTGCCCCTCGAAGATCATGCAACCGGCCACGTGCATGTGAGCCGCATCCCGTTCGAGATGCAGGAAAGAGCTGTCGAGGCCGGTTAGGCGGTCTGTGTTCGGCATGTTGGGGGATTCTTGCAGGCCCGGCCGAGTGTGACGAAACCCACATAAAGACCGAATACCCGAGGGCATCCTGCGCAGGTCAGAAAATTGACCTGCCTAATCGCCGCTGCTCGGTGCGGAGGCGAGCGGGGGACCCACTGCCGGAAGACCTAACTTCGCTTTCGGCCGGGGCGAATCGGACGCTTGGCGCATAGCCAACGGCGACCGTAGCCAGGAACGAGCGTGCCGCTTGGATGCGGTGCGCTCGGGACTCGCGAGCCCGACAGCTAACCCCGCCGGCGCCCGGTCGACGTATTCAGGAGGTCCTCGAGATGAGGTCCATTTTGCCGTGGCGCAAGACGCGCCCACTTTATGTAGCAATTGTCACGATAATGCTGACTGTTCCCGCTTCGGCCCTGGCGCTGACGGGCACGGTCACTGATACCCAGGCCGCCCAGTCACCTGCACTCCAAGCGCAGGTCTCGCCGCGGCGGCTGACTGTCAACCACCAGGTCACAGTGACCGGGTCGGCGCCGAGCTCGCAGGCCGGGCACCGCGCCGCTCTCCAGACGGCACTGCGGCCGCTGGGTCACTGGAAGACGTTGGCCAGTGCACGGATCACGCGTGCGGGCACGTTCCGCATGCGGACACGCCTGCGCCACTCCGGTTATCTGCGGGTCATCGCTAATCCGGGGCTGGCCAGGGCCGCCAGCGTGTCCCCGGCGGTGACCGCCGCGCCGCAGAGCAGCCAGGCCCTGCCGGTCGTGGTCCACGCGCATTTCCGCGTGCGGCCGCACACGGTCGCTGTCCTCGCCGGGCACCGGGCCGTGTACAGCGGCTCGCTGGTCCCGGCTCGTGCCGGTCGCCGGGTCAGCCTGCAGGCTCAGGCCGGCCACGGCTGGAGCACGGTCGGCGCCGCCCGGACTGGCCGGGCCGGCGGCTTCCGCATCCACGCCCGGCCGGCGGACGGCCGACGCCTGCGAATCGTGTTCGCGGGGGACGGGCTCAACGCCCGGTCGATCCAGCCCGCGGGCCGGATGATGATGTTCACGGCCGACGTGGCGTCCTGGTACAACGACGCCGGCAATACGGCCTGCGGCTATCACGCCGGGCTCGGTGTCGCCAACCGGACGCTGCCCTGCGGCACGAAGGTCCGCTTCTACTCCGGCGGGCGCACGGTCACGGCTACGGTCGATGACCGCGGCCCCTACGTGGGTGGTCGCAACTGGGACCTGAACCAGAACACGGCCGCCGCCCTCGGCTTCGGCGGGGTCGGCACCGTGTGGGTCACCCGTTAGCAGCCGGCACGGGGTGGGCCGCCGGTTAGCGGCCGGCACCGTGCCGGTCGCGCGTTAGTGATCCTGGACCCGGACCTGGGCGGCCAAGCCGTCTGGGTCCGGGCCTAGCCTGAGCAGCATGCCGGGTCGCTGCGTGGCTCATATCGACATGGACGCGTTCTATGTCTCGGTCGAGCTACGCCGGCGCCCGGAGCTGCGCGGGCAGCCAGTGATCGTGGCCGGCACAGGACCGCGGGCGGTCGTCACCACCGCCTCCTACGAGGCCCGTCGGTTCGGGGTTGGATCGGCGATGCCGGCCGCTCGCGCCCGGCGTCTGTGCCCCGACGGCGTTTACCTCAAGCCCGATTTCACCTACTACCGACAGGTCTCGGCCGAGGTCATGGCCCGGGTTCGGGCCTGCTCGGACACAGTCGAGGTGGTGGGACTGGACGAGGCCTACCTCGACCTGACCGGAATGCCGGCCCCACGAGCCGAGATGCGACGACTGATACGAGACATTGAAGCCGTCACCGGGCTGAACGCCTCGATCGGCATCGGCCCCAACAAGCTCGTGGCCAAGGTGGCCTCAGACGCGGAGAAACCACGCGGCTTCGTCGTATTGAGCAGTGAGCAGGCCCGGACCCGGTTCGCGCAGGCCCCGTGTGGCCTGATTCCGGGCATCGGTCCGAAAACCGCGGAGCGCTTACGGGCCTGCGGGCTGGCGACGCTCGGCCGGCTGGCCGCCGCCGACCCGTCCGAGTTGGCCGAGCGATTTGGACTCCGCCTGGCCGCCGAGCTTCAGCGCCGGGCGCGGTTTGAGGACGAGGCACCGGTCACCCAGGAGCGCAAGGTGATCTCTGAGTCGCGCGAGACGACATTCGACGTCGACGTCACCGGACTCGAGGCGCTCGAGCCGATCCTGGGCGAGCTGGTGACAAAACTGTGCGCGGGCCTCGAGCGCCAGGAGCGGTGCGGGCGGACGATCGGGATCAAGGTACGGCTCGATGACTTCTCGACCCATACCCGCGCGCGGACGCTGGCCGAGGCCGTCAGCTCGGCCGATCGGGTGGGGCCGGTGGCCCTTGACCTCCTGCGCCGCTTTGCCCCCGAGCGCCCGGTGCGGCTGCTCGGCGTTCGCGTCGCCGGGCTTCAGAGCAGCGCGCGCGGCAGCGCCGACGAGCAGCTCGTGCTTTCGATCTGAGCGGCGCTAGTAAAGCGCGGCGGCGAGGCGACGCCGAGACTCGCGCGCCAACGGGTTATCGACGCCGAGCTCGTCCAGAATCCCGACCACGATGCGACGGATGTCATCGCGCGACCCGTTCGAATCGGACAGGGCACCGATCAGCAGATCAAGTGCCCGGGCGTGATCGCCGGCGTCCAGGGCGCTGAACGCCTCGGCGAGATCGGTCTCATCGGCGTGCTCCAGGCGAATCCGGGCGGCGAGACCGTCGGCGGCGAAGCTGCCCGGGACCTCGCGCAGCACCGCTGCCGCCTGATCGCGCTCGCCGCGCCCGTACAGGATCCGGGCCAGCGGGAGTGCGGCGTCGGCGCGAGCGGGCTCGAGCTCGACGGCGCGGCGTAGCGACTCCTCGTCACCCTTGGCCACGAGTCCATCGACCTCGGAGGGGAGCAGGGAATCGAGAAACTCGTCGACCGCCGCGGGCGGCTGTGCGCCCACGAACTCGGCGGCGACCCGGCCGTCCTTGAACGCCTTCACGGCCGGAATGCTCTGGATGGCGTAGGTTCGGGCGACGTTGGGATTGGCGTCCACGTCGACCTTGGCCAGTTCGACCTGGCCCGCCCGAGCGGCCACTGCGCGCTCGATCACCGGGCCCAGCTGGCGGCAGGGACCGCACCACTCGGCCCAGAAATCGACGACGACGGGGACGGTG
>DASXHG010000056.1:0-2753 GCA_036488625.1 Solirubrobacteraceae bacterium
CGGCCAGCAGCGCGGGCAGCGTCGAGGCGAAGCGCAGCGAATCCGTCGTGTGGGCCAGGTACAGCGGCTTGACGCCGAGCCGGTCGCGGGCCAGCAGCACCCGTCCGGACGCGTGCTCGCAGAGCGCGAAGGCGAACATCCCCTTGAAACGCTTGACGCAGTCCCGACCCCACTTGGCGTACGCCTTGGGGATGACCTCGGTGTCGCTGGTGGAGAAGAACCGGTAGCCATCGCGCTCGAGCTCGCCGCGCAGCTCCTGATGGTTGTAGATGCAGCCGTTGAAGGCGACCGTCAGCCCCAGCTCCGGATCGACCATAGGCTGGTCGCCGGTGCTGGTCAGGTCGATGATCTTCAGCCGGCGATGCGCTAACGCGACGCCGTCCTGCGACCAGCTGCCCTCGCCGTCCGGACCACGGCTGCGCATCGTCGCCGCCATCCGCTCGACGGCCTCGCTGTCGGCCGGGCGACCGACGGCCCGCTCACCCGCGAAGCCGCACACGACCGAGAGGCCTCAAGCCACGCGCAGGGCGGGAGTGCCCAGTTCGGCCTGGCGGGCCTCATCGATGAAGGCGCGGAACAGCGCTGCCTGCTCGGGTCGGTCGACGAGCGTCTCGGCGTGCCACTGCACGCCGACCACGAACGGCCGGTCGCTGGCCTCGACGCTCTCGATCGTGCCGTCGGGGGCGTGCCCGGTGATGACCAGGTCCCGGCCGAGTCGCGAGATCGCCTGATGGTGGAACGAGTTGACCTCGGCTCGGTCCTGGCCCAGGATCGCGACGATCCGGCTGCCGGGGTCCAGTGAGACGGCGTGCGTGGGCTGATTTCCGGGCTCGGTCTGCCGGTGGTTGATCTCGGTACCCACGATGTCGGGCAGATGCTGATACAGCGCGCCGCCGCGAGCCACGTTGAGCACCTGGAGCCCGCGGCAGATGGCCAGGATGGGCATGCCGCGGGCGTCGGCGGCGGCGGCCAGCGCAACCTCGAACTCATCCAGTTCGGGCTCGATCGGGCCGGTGCGCTCATGCCGGCGCTCTTCATAGGTGCTCGGATCCAGATCCGGTCCTCCGGACAGACAGAGGGCGTCGACCCGGTCCAGCAGGGCGTGCACCAAGGGCGTCGTCAGCGGAGGCACGACGAGCGGGATCGCGCCCGCGGCCTCAAGCGCCTTGAGGTATTTCAAACCCAGCGCCATTTCATGCCGGGGCGGCTCACCCTGAGGGGTCGGGGCCACCGATTCGCTGCGCCGCACCTCTGACGTGGTGACGGCGATTAACGGGCGTGTGGTCTCGCTACCGATGGACAGCTCTCTCTCCAATCCGTTCGTGCGCAAACACCGACTGCGGCGGGACACGGTGAGTTTGACAGCCGCGCAAGCGGAACTCCCTATGCCGACGGCCAGAGCGGGTTGGCCAGGTGGCTAAGGTCGTCTTCGGGACGCCGGTTGCAGCCTTCCCTGGCCTGGCAGAATTTAGTCCTCGACAACGTCCAGCATGGGGGAGGCGGCCATGTCATCAGGCTCAGGGCGGACAGAGGTTCCGGGGAGCACGCGGAAGGTCAATCCCGCGCATACGCGGGTCGGCGATGTCGATCCCGAGGCGCAGGTCTACGTCAGCGTCTACGTGCGTCCGCGAGCGACGCTGGACTGGGTGGACGACGCCGCGGGCGAGCCGCCGGCACAGCGCCGCTACGCCTCGCGTGAGGAGTGGGCGGCCGAGCACGGAGCCGACCCCGCCGATCTGGAGAAGGTGCAGTCATTCGCCGACCAGGCCGGGCTGACCGTCGTCAATGTCGACGCGGCGCGAAGCAAGCTCACGCTGCGTGGGACGGCGGCTCAGGTGGCCAGCGCCTTCGGTGCCCACTTCGAGGGGATGTACCGCGCGGGCGACGACTCCGATTCATACCGCGCCCGCAGCGGCCCGCTGAGCGTGCCCGCCGATCTTGCCGACGTCGTGACCGGGGTGTTCGGAATCGACGACCGCCCGCAGGCTCACCCGCATCTGCGCCGCGCGAAGCCGGAGGCCAAAGCGCACGCCGGCACGTCGTACACACCGGTCCAGGTGGCCGAGGCCTACGCGTTTCCGACGGCAGCGGACGGTCGGGGGGAGACGGTGGGGATCATCGAGCTCGGTGGTGGGTTTGCTACCGATGATCTGTCGACCTACTTCGCCGGCCTTGGCCTGAGCAATCCGAGCGTGACCGCGGTGAGCGTCGCCGGGGCCCAGAACGCGCCGGGTCAGGACACCAACGCCGACGGCGAGGTGATGCTCGACATCGAGGTCGTCGGCGCGACCGCCAACGCGGCGGCGATCGCCGTCTACTTCGCCCCCAACACCGACCAGGGCTTTGTGGACGCGCTCTCCACGGCGGTCCATGACGCGACCAACAAGCCGTCCGTGATCTCGGTCAGCTGGGGCCAATCCGAAGACAGCTACAGCGCCCAGACCCGCAACCAGATGGAGCAGATCTTCACCGAGGCGGCCGCGCTCGGGGTGACCGTGACGGTGGCCTCGGGCGATAACGGGTCGCCCGACAGTGTCACCGACGGAAAGCAGCACGTCGACTTCCCGGCCGCGGCGCCCCACGCCCTGGCCTGCGGCGGGACGTCGCTGGAAGCCACCGGCGCCACGATCACCAGCGAGACGACCTGGAACGACGGGAAGGGCGGTGGTGCCACCGGCGGCGGCGTCAGCCGTCAGTTCCCGCTGCCGAGCTACCAGGCTCAGGCCAAGGTCCCTGACAACGTCGACAGCAAG
>DASXHG010000064.1:0-9973 GCA_036488625.1 Solirubrobacteraceae bacterium
CGTCTCCCCGGCGTGGTTCTCGTGGGTCGGAACCGCGCCAGCGCTCGATCTGGTGGAGCGGATCGGCGTCAACGCCATTCACGATCACAACGTGGCTCTCGCCAACAGGTTCCGTGCAGGCGTCGGCCTCGAGCCAAGCAACAGTGCGATTGTGTCTGCAGAGCTACCAGGCGCAGCCGAGCGCCTACAGCGTGCCGGGATCATCGCCGCGACGCGAGGAGGACGACTGCGTACCTCGTGGCATGTCTACAACCGCGAGAATGACGTCGACCGAGCTCTCGAGGCCTTGAGCCACCTCTAAAACCGGCAGGGCCGGCAACCACGGGCGGCAGTTGGCTGGGCTATCGATCAGCCGATCTTCTCCGCCAGCTCGACGATGATCCCCGCCGGGCCGCGGACGTAGCACAGCCAGTAGCTGTTCTCGTAGTTCACGAGCTCGCCGACCAGCTCGCCGCCTTGTGCTCGCAGGCTGGCGAGGGATGCCTCGACGTCGTCGACGACAAAGAGGATGTGGCGGATGCCCGGAGCGTTGGGCGCTGGCGGCCCCCCGTCGCCGTCGTGCGGTGGCGACCGGTACTTGGCCAACTCGAGCTTGCTGCCGCCATCCGGGGTCCGCAGCATCACGATGTCTGCGCGCACACCTTCGAGCCCGTTGACTTGGTCCACCAACTGGCCCTCGACCGACGTCTCACCCTCCAATTCGAGCCCCAGTGCGACGAAGAACGCAGTCGCGGCCGCGAGGTCCTCGACGACGACGCCGATGTGCTCCAGGCGCTGGACGGTCATGAGCGGCCTCCCACCCGCTCCTGCGGGCCGGCCTCGTCGTGCAGCAGATCATTCGCCATCGTGGTCTCCTGGTGTCGTGAACCGCGGTCCTGTTCAGTAGCTGCGGGTGACTCGCACCTGGCTACGGGAGTCATTGAGGGTCACGAGCCAGTCTGGCTGGGAGAGAAGCCATCTCCTCGGGCTGAGGACGATTACAGAACACACAGTGAGCGCTTCACCAAGGCTGTAGACCGGGAGAGTGTTGCGACACTCGCCGCCCTTCCTTTCCGCGACACGTCCCGCGGCTTCATGAATCGCTGACTGAAGAGCGTCTCGCTGTCGCAGAAGCCGCTCGCGCTCGGCGGCCCGCCTCTCTCGCTCCGCCCGGGCTGCGGCTTCCCTTTGCTCGAATTCCTCGAGCCCGTCCTGGAGTCCTGTCCGCCAGTTCTGCGCATCGACGCGCAGAGTCTTGGCAAACGGCAGCAGCGTCGCTAACTCCGCACGCAGGTCCAGCCGATCCTGGCTCCGGGACGAGGCCCGCGCCACGTGCTGACGCAGGGCATCGAGTTGCCGGCTGAGCTCTTTGTGCTCCGCCGATCCCCAACGCGGGAACCGATCATCAGCCCTGGAGGGATGGTCGTTCAGCGCCTTGTCAACCGCGGCTGCCTCGCGATCGATGGAGATCCGCAGCCGGGCGATTTCAGAGACGAGGTGGATTTCAGCGTCGACCCGCAAAGCCAAATCGTTTCGCTGCACTCGACGCGCGTCAAGGTCGCTCGAGACGGGGCGGTTAGATCACCCGGATCCGGTGACGACGGCTCACCTGCTTCGTCGGACGATTGGCCAGGTCGAGCGAGGACAGCCAGCGACCGAGAGGACCGCTATGACAAACGAGGAGTTCGTCCGCCGGGCATACGCACTGGCCGAGGTCACGGACCTTGCCGCTTGGGCTGACTGCTTCAACCCGGACGGGGTGTTCGTCGACGAGTCAGTTGGCGTTGGTCATGTCCACAGATGATCTTCACAAGGAAACGGGCGCCGTCGATTCGACACACCTGCTGGTCGTCGGGGCCGGCCCAGGGCTGGGGGCGTCCGTCGCGCGCCGGTTCGCACGCGAGGGGTATCGCCTGACGCTCGTTGCCCGCTCGGAGACGACGATCGCCCCACTCGCCGATGAGCTACGTGGGACGGGCACCGAGGTCACCGTCGTCGCCGCAGATGCCGGGGACCCGGACGGGCTGCGCGCCGCCCTGGCACCGTTGTTCACCGGGCCCGGCGCGCCGGGCGTCGTGATCTACAGCGCGGCGTTGATGGCGCCCGACGGACTGCTCGAAGTCACGCCGGAGCAGCTCGCTGACGCCTACGCGGTCAACGTGATCGGCGCGGTGGTGACCGCCCAGCTGGCCGTGCCCGCGATGCGCGTGGGAGGCGGGGGGACGCTGCTGTTCACCGGCGGCGGCTTTGCCGACGCGCTCCCGGACTCGCTGGCCACGCTCTCGCTCGGCAAGCTCGCGCTGCGTGGCGTGGCGACGATGCTCGCGCGCAGGGTACGAGACGACGACATCCACGCCGGGAGTCTCACGATCCTGGGACAGATCGCGGCGGGCACGCCGTTGGACCCTGACCGGATCGCCGACGAGTACTGGGCGATCCGCAATGAAGGTGCTGACGCCTGGCAGGAGGAATATCGCTTCACCGGCGCCGTCGTGTCGCCTGGCTAAGCGACTGCCGGCGGGATCGCGTTCGAAGGCAGGCGCCAGGCAGGCTGAGGGCCATCGAAGCCTTTGAGCTCGAGCGCCTCACGCGTCGCTTGGAGCCCGCGTTCGTCCAGCCATCCCGCCACCCGGCGATAGGCCTCGTCGCTCAAGACGATCTCGCCCGCCCCGGCCGCTGTTTGCAGGCGCGCGGCGAGATTCGTGGAGCCGCCGACGACGAAGACATTGCCGTCGATTGACGGCGGTCCAACCACCGCGGGGCCGACCGATATCCCGATTCCCAGCCCGAGCTCGAGCAGTGCGGCCTTACCGCTCAGCGCCAGCGCAGCTTCAAGCGCCTCGCGGGCATGGTCGACTCGCGTGCCGGTCGCATTGAAGGTCGCCATCACGGCGTCGCCGACGAACTTGTTGACGAACCCGTGGTGGCGGTTCACCTCAGCGGCCGCCCAGCGGTAGAGCGTGCTGATGCTCTCGGCCATGACAGCCGGTGGGGTCGCGGCCGTAAGCGCCGTGTAGCCGCGCACGTCGGCGAACATCGACGTGACCAGGCGCTCTCCGGCCAGCACGATTTCGGGCTCGGCGGGGATGGCGGGCGCGCTCTGTGCAACGGACAGACCGTGCGTTGCGGCCGCTGTCCGCGCGGAGTTGGCGATCAGGGCAGCCCCCGCGGCATCGGCCGCTGCGACGACGGCGTTCAACTCGCTCTCCGCATCCTGCCGTCGGCCGGCCAGCGCAAGCGCCTCGGCGGCCCGGGTTCGTGCGCGCCACTCGACCAGGCGATAGCCGCGCGCCGCAGCGGTGCGGGCGACCGTCTCGAGCATGGACATGGCCTGAGCGGCGTCGCCGCGCGCAAGCCCAATGCGTCCCTGCGCTTCGTCGAGCCATACCTCCCCGGCATCCAGCTCGAGGGCTCGAACGGCGTCCACACCAGCCTGCGCCTCCTTTAGGAGGCCGGCCTCGACCAGGGCCTCGACAGCGATTGCGAGCGCGTCATTGCTTGGTGCAAGGCGGACCGCGTGAGCGAGGATCTCGCGCGCGAGGTCGACCGCTTCTTCGAGACGGCCGGTTTGAAGTCTGAGCCTTAACTGCGGTCCCGCGTCGTAGATCATGTCCTGAAGCTCCGCGCGTTCCGATACGGCGGGAAGGATGGTCCCGGCTTCCTCCACCCTCCCGAGCTCGAGCAGAACCTCCGCGCGCTCGACCTGCGCGCGCCAGCTCACCTTGGCATTCGTGTTGGCCTGGGCCGCCTGGAGTTCAATTGCCGCGAGGGCGGCGGCGAGCTCTGCTCTGGCCCGTAGCACCCAGCTCCTGGCGATCCCAATCATGTTCGTGATCACGGGCGGCCCGGCCTCTGAGGCGAGCATCTCGAGCCGCCGTCCCGGGCCAGCGCTCAGGGTGTGCAAACGCGTCCATGTTTCGTTGTAGGCGATGTTGTGGGCGACCATCGAGAAACCGCGATCCTGGGCTTCCGAGAAGCAGTCATCGAGCATGCGCATGGCCTCGGCCGTCTCGCCGGCGTCGATCAGGGCGACGGCGAGAAACGACTGGGCCCACACACGCTCGAAATCGGCGCCCGCCAAGCGCGCGACCTCAACCGCTTTTCTGGCCGTCTGGAGCGCGCGCTTCTCCTTGGCGAAGTTGTAGAGGCCGGCGAGACGCATGTACGCCATGGCAAGCTCTGCCGAAGGACCGTGGGGCTCGAGGGCCCGACGTGCGCGCTCGAACTCCTCTCTGGCCAGGACGGGACGGCTCTGCTCCCAGTAGCAGCGGGCCAGTACGAGCCGATGGCGCGCCGCCCCGAGCTCGTCTCCGTGTAGCTCGAGTCCGGGAATTCCCTCGGCGAGCACCTCGGCGGCTTGGGCGCTGCGGTCGTTCATCCACAGCAGGCTTCCCATGCGACAGAGCACGGTGAACCGCGGCAGTGGTTCGCGCACGTGGGGCAACGCCCGCTCCAGCAGCTCGAGCGCGTCGGCGAAGGCCAGCGACGCCTCCGCTTCCTCGGCGGCCTTCAGGCAAGCCGGCACCGCCTCCTCAAATCGACCCGCCCCGAGCAGGTGCCCAGCGACGACCAGCGCGCCCGCGCCGTTTGAGATCAACGCGTCGGCCGCGCGACTGTGCAGCGCTTGGCGCCGCGGCAGCACGATCTCCTGGCGAATCGCCTCCTGAGTGAGGGCGTGCCGCCAGCGGTAGCCGACATTGATGTCGCCGAGCTCGTCCAACAGCTGCTGCATGATCCCGGCCTCGAGCGCGTGCTGCACTGTCGGCTCGGGGGCCGCAGAAGCGCTGAGCAGCGTGGGGTAGTCGAACGTCCGGCCGAGCACCGCGGCGGCCTCCAGCACCTCCGCGGTGGCGGGATCAAGGCGAGCAAAGCGCAGGAGGATCGTGTCGCGGACGGTGTCCGGGATCCGGATACGCTCGATCGGGCGTCGCTGCCAGCCGTCTCCGAAGCCCTGAGCGTCCGCACGATCGACGACTTCTTTGAGCATTTCCTCGAGGACGAAGGGGTTGCCCTCCGTCCGCGCGTACATGAGCTCACGGAACTCGGGCCCGACCTCCTCGCGGTCGAGGATCGCCGAGATCATCTCCGCGATTTGATCTCGGTCGAGTGGGGCCAGCGTGACCAGCTCGGCGGCGCCGGAGCGACGCCAGCTCTGCAGCATGGGCGCCAGCGGGTGCCGACGGTCCAGTTCGTCGCTGCGGTATGTGAGCAGCAGCAGCGAGCGCACGCTGAGGAGGCGGCGAGAGAGATGATCGAGCAGCTCGCGCGTAGCGGAGTCGGCCCAGTGCACGTCTTCGAGGATCAGAAGCAGGCCCTGGTCCTGGGCGGCTACACCGAGCAGCCCGACGAGCGCCTCAAAGAGGCGCAACTTCGCTTGCCCTGGATCGCCAACCGGCACGAGGGGCTCATCGTCAGAGAGCTGCGGAAAGAGCTGGGCGAGCTCGCGCCGGGCCGCGCCGAGCGACTCGCCGATCTGGGCCATGTCCTGACGTGAGAGATAGTTACCGAGGGCCTCGACGACAGGGAGATACGGGATCGGCAAGTCGGCCTCACTGCACCCGCCCCACAGCACCGTCCAGCCCAGACGCTGCGCACGCTGGGCCAGCTCGCTGGCCAGACGTGTCTTACCCATACCCGCCTCACCCCCGAGCGCCACGAGCCGGCTCTCGCCCCGATGAGCGGCGAGCAAGGCGTCCTCCAGGGCGAACAGCGGCTCGTCGCGCCCCACCAGCCGTGGACATAGCACCGTCTGCACCACTGCGGAGATTCTCGCACCGGTTACTTTGCACGACCGAGATCTTCCAGTAGTCGGCGGGATTGGTTCCGCGTTTGAGCGACCCGGAGGGCCGGCGGTCGACGGGTCCTAAGGGTGGTTTTTGCGTAGGTTCTGGGAGTCCGGGTAGCTCATAGGTGATGGTTCGCCGGATTTTCAGGCGAGGAATCGTGGTTGTTCCGGTTTGTTTGGGGATGCAGCTGGGTGTGTCAATTCCGGTTGCGACGGCGGGTCTTCCCACCGTGTCCGTCCCGTCGGGGACAGTCCCGTCAACGACCGTCCCGTCAGTGACGGTGCCCGGGTCCACGGTTTCCACGCCCTCAGCGAAGACGCCCTCGGTCACCACGCCGAAGGTGGGTTCACCGACGCCCAGTGCGTCGAAGGTGGGCGTCCCGTCCGGATCTAACGCGACCTCGGGGACCACCTCTGGGGCCACGAGCAACGTGCTCCCGTCCGCATCCGGTTCCCCGATGGCCAGCGGCGCCGGAGCGACGTCAGCCCCTGCTGGGGGCACCTCATCCTCGGCCGGCTCCTCGACGGCGTCGCACTCAGTTCGGTCCGCGAGCTCTCCCGCCGCTCGCCGCGCCCGGCATCGCGCCCAAGCCCGGCGCCAGGCGGCCGAGACGCAACGCGTCAAGCGGCTCGTTCATCGCGACCTCGGATGCCTCAGCTCGCTCAGCCCCGGTCAGCAAAGACTGCTCACCCTCCGCGCCGGTCTCGATGGTGGATCGGCCCGCAGCGCCGCTGCGGTGGCCCGGATCCTGCACCTGAGCCCCGCTCGCGAGGCCCGCGCCGAGGGTCGCGCGCTGGCTGATCTCGGTGGACAGGCTGACCATGGCTGCCGGCAAGGCGCCGCGGCCGCGTCGTTCGCAACCTTCGCCGGTACGGGGCGCGCCGCGATGGTTTCCTGGGTCACACCTGCGCTCGCACCCCAGACCGGCATCGCGACCGGAGCTGGATCGAGTGTCAGCCCGGCAGAAGCGTCTCGTCCGGCACGGGTCAAGACAGCGACCGCCAAGCTGGCGTCCGACCTGACCACGGGCGTCACGCGGGCGAGCGGCAAGACGAAGTCCAAGCACGGCTCCGGCCAGAACAACGGGGTCGCCGTGGCCATCAATCCGTCGAGCTCCACCAGCTCGCTGCTTCCGATCCTGATCGCGCTGCTGGCCCTGACCGGAGCTGGGCTGCTGCTCTGGCCACTGCTTCAGCGCAGGCTCCGGACGGCGGGTGGGGCCGATGCCGGCGCTCGCGACAAGCCCGAGCCAGCCGCTAATGAAGCCACCGGCGCCGCAGCCGCCTCTCCCGCCAACGACGCCCCCGTGGCAAGCGCTGCCGCCTCGTCGGGTGTTTCCACGGCCACAGCGTCGGCACCATCTGCGTCTGCCGTCTTGTCCCCCGTTGGCCCGGCGGGCGCGACGGCCGCCGGCGCGGCCGCGGCCGGCGCGGCAGCGGGCGGCGCACCCGCGACCGATGCCGAAAAGGCTGCCGTTGCAGCGCCGTCACCCGCTCCCGCTCGCGCCCCAGCCGCGGCTCCAGCTACGGCTCCGGTACGGCCAGGTCGCAACAACGGGCGCAGAGCCGCGATGCTCGCCGTCGGCTCGGCGGCCGCGATGCGCGGCCTGCGGGCCGCCTTGTCGCGTCGCCGCAGACAGCGCTGAGGCAGAGAGGGCCCGGGCGCGGGCCCAGGGACCTGATCGAACATGTGTCCGCTGCCATTGCGCTCGGCTGCTCGTATGCCGATGGGCGAGGCATGAACAGTTACTTTGCGCAGCTTCTGCGCTCCTTCTATGGCAGCGTCAGGCGTGAAGACGGCCAGACGATGGCCGAGTACGGGATCCTTATTGCGGTCATCGCACTCATCGTCGTCCTAGCCGCCTTAACGCTTGGGGGAAGCATCTCGAGTCTGTTTAATTCGACTTCGGGCTCCCTCTAGACCCTCCGTAGTTTCAGCGCCCATACATAGAGAAGTTCTGGGACCGGGCGGCACCGCGTTAGGGGCGAGTAACGCGGTGTCGCTCCGTCACACCATGTAACGCCTGCCGATCAGGCAGGCGCCCTAGCCCAACCCCGGAAACCGGGAACTCAGGACTCAGATGAGAGGGCTTGGAGTGCCTCGCGTATCCGAGCCGGGATCTCCGTCGGACGCCGGGTAGCCCGGTCAACGAACACGTGCACGAAGTAGCCGCTTGCCGCCGGCTCCTTGTCGTCGCGGCGGGAGAGCTCCACCTCGTAGCGCACGCTGGTGCGCCCGAGTTTGCCGACCCTGAGCTCCGCCACGACCGTTTCGGGGAAAGTGAACGCCGCGCGGTAGCGGCAGTGGGATTCGGCGCACAGGCCGATCACCGGACCGTCCTGGATGTCCAGGCCGCCCTTGGTGATCAGATACGTGTTGATGACCGTGTCAAAGAAGGCCAGGTACTCGACGTTGTTGACATGGCCGTAGATGTCGTTGTCGTACCAACGGGTCGGAATCTCGAGCAGGAAAGGGACGCCCGGGCGGCCGGCCTCGTGGCGCCCGCTCACGGGAACAGGACCACTTGGCGCACGCCCTCACCGCGAGCCAGTCGGTCAAAGCCCTGGGCGAGGTCGTCGAGGCCCAGACGATGGGTGAGCAGGCGGTCGACGGGGAGCCGGCCGGCGCGGTACAGAGACACGAAGCGCGGAATGTCCCGGGCCGGCACGCATGAGCCGAGATACGAACCCTGCAGGCGCCGCTCCTCGGCGGTCAGGCTCACGGCGGGGATCGTGAGCTGAGCCTCCGGATGAGGCAGGCCGACGGTCGTCGTCGTCGCGCCCCGGCGAGCGCTGGCGTAAGCCTGGCCGAGGACACCGGCGTTACCGACCGTCTCGATCGCATGATCGACGCCGCCGTTCGTGATCTGGCGCACCTGCTCGACGACGTCGTCCCCGGCCGGGACCGCGTGGGAGGCCCCGAGTTCCAGGGCGAGTTCGAGCTTCTCGGGCACGCGGTCGACGGCCAGGATCGGCCACGCTCCGGCGGCCACCGCTCCGAGCAGGGCGGCGAGTCCGACCCCCCCGAGTCCGAATATGGCCGCGCTCTGGCCGGGTCGCACGCCGGCGGCATTGACGACCGCCCCCACCCCGGTGAGGACGGCGCATCCGAACAGGGCGGCGATCTCCCACTCGAGTTCGGGGTCGATCGATACCAGCGAGCGCTCGCTGACGACGGCGTGCTCGGCGAACCCCGACACGCCCAGGTGGTGGTTGATCGCGCCGTCGCCGTTGTGGAGCCGGCGTTCGCCGCTGAGCAGGACGCCGGCCGTGTTGGCGGCCGCGCCGGGCTCACACAGGGCCGGACGCCCCCCCCGGCAGTGGCCGCAGGACCCGCAGGCGGGAACGAACGACGCGACGACGTGCTCGCCGGGCGCCAGGCGCGTCACACCCGGACCGACCGCGGTGACCTCGCCGGCGATCTCGTGGCCGAGCACCATCGGCACCGGCCGGGGTCGCGACCCGTCGATAACCGACAGGTCGGAATGGCAGAGGCCCGCCGCGCGTACGTGGACGAGTACCTCCCCGGGACCCGGTGGGTCGAGGTCGAGATCGCGGATCGCCGGGGGCTGGCCGATCTGCTCGAGGACAGCGGCGCGAATGTTCACCCAGAGAAGGAAACCGCATTTGCGGCCCCGATGTCCGCACCGCGGCGGCCGCTACTGTGATGCCGTGACCAGCCGCCGCGTGATCACCTCGGAAGCGGAGCTGCGGGCCCTGATCGGCGAGCCGACCGAGATCGTGCAGGCCAAGCTCGCCGACCGCCTGAACGATCTAACCCGGCAGTTCGTCGAGCGCTCTCCGTTCGTGTGCGTGGCCACAGGCCGCGCGGGCGGAGGTATGGACGTCTCGCCACGCGGTGATCCGCCGGGATTCGTTTCAGTCCTTGACGACCACACCCTGCTCCTCCCCGAGCGCCCGGGCAATCGACTCGCCGACACGCTGGTCAACCTGCTCTCGGATCCGCGGATCGCGCTGCTATTCCTGATCCCGGGCGTGGATGACACGTTTCGCGTCAACGGCACGGCCAGCATCACCGATGACAGCGAGCTGCTCGCGCCAAGTGTCGTGGAGGGCAAGGCCCCGCGGCTGGGCATCCTGGTCACGGTCCTTGAGGCGTACACGCAGTGCGCCAAGGCGCTGCTCCGCTCTGACCTGTGGAATCCGGCCCACCACATCGAGCGCTCGGAGCTGCCCCGCCACGGGGAG
>DASXHG010000254.1:0-1682 GCA_036488625.1 Solirubrobacteraceae bacterium
CGATGCACTGCCCGGTCTTCAGCGAGAAGACCGCGGACTTCGTGTAGTGGATGACCACCGGCTTCTTGAAGCCGTGGGTGAGCGAGCCGACGATCGCGATCGCGCCGACGATGATCGCCGCCGCCGCCACCAGGAACCCGAGCGCGATCAGCGCGCTCTGCCAGCGCCGCCTGTGCCTGCGCCGCCCGGCTGACCCGTCCATGTCGACCGGCTCGGCCAGGTCCACCGGCTCGGCCATGTCCACCGGCTCGGTCATGGCGATCAGCTCGGTCGGTCCCGCCGAGTCGGGCCACTCGGCCAGGTTCTCGGGATCCTCGGCCTCGGCTCCGTCCTCGCCCCGGCCCTCGGTTCCGCCCTCGCCCGCGAGCCGTTCGGCCGAGGCCGCGCCGTCGCCCGGCCCGGCCGCGTCCATCACCGCGGTCGGCTCGTCCGGCGCGGGCTCTGCCGCCGGTCCCGGTCCCGGTCCCGGTCCCGACGCCGGCTCGGATTCGGCTGTTCCCGACTCGGCTGTTCCGGACTCGGCTGTTCCGGCCTCCGCCGTCGGCTCGGCGCCCTCCGTTACCGTCACCGCCCCCGCTCCGGCCCCCGCCCGATTTGCAACTATTTCGGTAGGCAATGTCTGATTTGCTTCGGCCCCGGGACCCGCGTCTGGCTGGGCATCGCCTGTCGACTTCGAGGACATTGCCGCTCCTGCTCCGCGGTGCCGGGTACTGGCTGCTCGCGCCCCTTGGCCTATTACGTTCCCCATTGGGCACAACGACATACCAGCGGTAAATGTCCCGATTATCTCCCATTGATCCTGGAAGTTTGCTCTGGGTGGTCCGCTCGCGCCGGCGCTGGCAGGCGAGTCGGAGCGGGTCGATGGACGGCGTCGCCGGGCCGGCTCAGGCGACCGCCCGGGCGGCCCGCGGTCGCGGCCCGGAGCCCGCAGGTGGCCGGCCGGCGCCGGTAGCCTGTGACAGTGCGGCTGACTATGTTCTGGGACCTGATGCGGGCGCAGTTCGGCGACGCCTACGCCGAGAGCGTGGCGAAGGACTATGTGCTCTCCGGCCTCGGCGGCCGCACCGTCAACAAGGCCCTCGCCGACGGCGAGGACGCGAAGGTCGTCTGGCGCGCGGTCTGCGACACCTTCAACGTCCCCGAGTCGCTCAGGTAAAAAAGCCGAACCCGTCATCTCGAACGGACCCTTGACTTCGCCTCGTCCGCAATGGCCCCCGATCCCCGCCCGGCCAAATGGCGCGGGGCGTTCCGGTCCGGTCTGATCGAACGAATCGGCGTGTCTTGCCCATGATCGAACAATCGTTCCACTATAGTGGTGGTTGCCGGACAGCCGACGGCCGTCCGGAGCGCGTTTTCGCTGTTCCGTGCGGAGCGGCACGGGAATGGCCCCGGGAATGTCAGTGGCGGCGCGTAGCGTGTGGTGATGGCGAGGGGCGAGGCACCCGGAGCCACCCAAGTTCCTCGGCAACAGCAGAAGCTATACAGATGGCAGGGAGTCCTCATGGCACCAAGCGGCAAGTCGACCGCCCCGGAACGGGCCAGCGACAAGGACAAGGCGCTCGAGGCGGCGCTCCTCCAGATCGAGCGGCAGTTCGGCAAGGGCTCGATCATGCGGCTCGGCGAGGAGACGCGCGTCCCGGTCGAGGTGATCCCCACCGGGTCGATCGCCCTCGACGTGGCCC
>DASXHG010000256.1:0-8091 GCA_036488625.1 Solirubrobacteraceae bacterium
CGGCCAGCAGCTGCGCAGTCGGGCGATCGTCCTCGCCACGGGCGGCACGGCCGCCATGTGGTCGCGCACGACGAATCCCGCCGGGGCGGTCGGCGGCGGCCTGCTCGTGGCCTACGGCGCCGGAGCCGAGCTGGCCGACCTCGAGCTGATGCAGTTTCACCCCACCGCCGTCGTGGGCCGCAACGGCGCCGACGGCTTCCTGGTCACCGAGGCGGTGCGGGGCGAGGGCGCCCTGCTGATCGACGCCGGTGGACAGCGTTTCGTTGACGAGCTCGCCCCTCGCGACGAGGTCGCGCGGGCCATCGCCGGGCGCATGCGGGCCACGGGCGCTCCTTCGGTGGGCCTGGACATGCGCGACATCGACCCGGCTCTGTTTCCCAACGTCGTCGGGGAACTTCGCCGAGCCGGAATCGATCCTCAGCACGAGCTGATCCCGGTCGCGCCGGCCGCGCACTACATGATGGGCGGGATCAGCACCGACCTGCACGGGCGCTCATCACTTCCCGGTCTCTACGCGGTCGGCGAGTGCTCGTGCACCGGGCTGCATGGGGCCAACCGGCTGGCCTCCAACTCCCTCACCGAATGCTTCGTGTTCGGCGCCCGCGCCGCGCAGGCGGCACTCGCCGAGCCCGCCGGCGCCGGGCCGCCCGAGCCCGAGGGCACTGCCGCGAGCGCGCCCGCCCCGCTGAGCCCGGCTTCCCGCGAGGCGTTGTGGCGTTACGCGGGCATCGAGCGCAACGGCGAGGGCCTACGGACTCTGTCCGCCGATGATCACCCGCTGGTGCGCCTGATCGCCCGCTCGGCCCTCACCCGCGAGGAGAGCCGGGGCGCCCATCAGCGCACCGATTTTCCGAGTACCGAAGCGTCGTGGGACGGCGCCCACGTGACGCTCGGGGCGGGCCGAGAACCGGCTGCCGACCGCTGGAACTGAGCAAAACCCTGCTCGAAGCTCTCGAAAACACCAGGATTCCACTTAACGTGGGATTAATCTTAAGTGTGTGTCCAAGTTCACAGATCGCGGGAATACTCGTCCGTAGCTAACGGAAATGCGCCCGGCCGGTAGCGCCGAAAGTAGGAGAGAATTCCATGTATCAATTCAGCCGCGCGATCTACCGCGAGATAGCTTGTGACGTACTCGAAGACCCGCACGCGGGTTGCCCCCACGCTAACCACGAGCGGGTCCTGCGGGCGTGCGAGTCAGCCGTCGAGCGTCTGGCCAATGATCGGCACTACTTCGCCCGGCCGGCCCGGACGCTGTTCAACGACATCCGGGCTTATTTTCCGATGCTCGCCCAGGCCCGGGTGCTGCGCGTGATCGAGCGCTATCTCGTGTTCGCCGACGAGTTCCTGCGCAGCTTGCCCCAGAACGGCTTTGACCTCAACGGCAATCCGCTCCAGTGCCGGGCCAGCACGCGCAAGGGCACGCCCTGTCAGCGCATGCCACTGCCCCACAACGGCTACTGCCCCTCCCACCAGCATCTGGCCGAGACCGAAGAGCTCGAGCCGGCGCTGGCCGCCTGACCGTCGTTCGCCTCACCGGACCCGGCCGCCGGCGCCGGGCGGTGTAGGTTCCGCCGTCCATGCTGCTGGGCGTCGACGTTGGCGGGACCTTCACCGATGCCGTGCTTGCCGTTGATGGGCGCCTGATCACCGCCAAGGCGCCGAGCACGCCGGCCGATCAATCCGAAGGCGTGATGGCCGCCGTGCAGGCCGCCCTCGAGCGCGCGGGGGTAGACGCCGGCCAGGTGGACGAGTTCTCGCATGGGATGACCGTGGCCACCAACGCCCTGCTCGAGGGCCGTGGCGCGCGCACCGCGTTCGTGGCCACCGAGGGGTTCGAGGACCTGGTCGCGCTCGGCCGCCAGGACCGGCCCGAGCTCTACCGGCTGTGCGCCTCGCGCCCGGCGCCGCTGACGCCCTCCGAGCGCCGGTTCGGCGCTCCGGAGCGGATGACGCCCGACGGCCCCCTGCGTGGCCTCGAGCCCGACTCGGCCGCGGCGCTGGCCAAGCACGTTGCCGAGAGCGATCCAGAAGCGGTCGCGGTCGTCCTGCTTCACGCCTACCGGCACTCCGAGCACGAGCGGCGGCTGGGCGATGCTCTAGCCGCCGAGCTCCCGGACGCGCACGTCTCCCTGTCGCATGAGGTGGTGGGCACGTTCAGAGAATTCGAGCGCGCGGCGACGACGGAGATCGACGCGGCCCTCTCCCCTCTGCTCGCCGGCTACCTGCGCCGCCTGGCCGGGCGCTGTCGCGAGACGGGGCTGCCCGAGCCGGCCATCATGCAGTCCAACGGGGGCTTGATCGATCTGCCTTCGGCGGCGGCGCATGCCGCCTGGACGGTCCTCTCGGGGCCGGCCGGAGGAGCGGCCGGAGCTGCCCACATCGCCCGGCTCGCCGGCGCCGACAACGCGCTGTGCCTGGACATGGGCGGCACCTCCTGCGATGTCTGCGTGGTCGACGACGGTGCCGTGCAGGAGCAGAGCGCGGGCGCCATCGGCGGGCGTCCGGTGTCGCTGCCAATGGTCGCCGTGCACACCGTCGGCGCCGGCGGCGGCTCGATTGCCTGGCGCGACGCCGGCGGCGCGCTCCGGGTCGGACCGCGCTCGGCCGGGGCCGACCCCGGTCCCGCCTGTTACGGGCGCGGGGGCGAGGAACCGACGGTCACCGACGCCAACCTGCTGCTCGGGTACCTGGCCGCCGACGCCCCGCTGGCCGGTGGCGTTGAGCTCGACCGCGACGCGGCGGCGCACGCGATCGGGCGGTTGGCCGACGAGCTCGGCATGGACACCCTCGACTGTGCGGCGGGCATCATCCGGGTCGCCGGCGCGGAGATGGTCCGGGCTCTGCGGGTGGTGACGGTCGAGCGAGGCATCGATCCCCGTCGCTACGCCCTGCTCGCGTTTGGCGGCGCGGGCCCGCTGCACGCCGCGCAGATCGCCGCTGCGCTCGGCATCACCCGGATCATCTGTCCCGCCGCATCCGGTGTGCTGGCCGCGCTGGGGCTGGTCGTCTCGCCGCGTCGCCGCGACGCTCAGCGCAGCGTGTTTTTGTCCGGAGGCGAATTGACCCCCGAGGCGCTGGTCGAGATCGTGTCCGAACTCGGGGATCAGGCCCGGGGCGAGCTCGGAGACGCCGAGGCGCAGCTGACCGCAGTCCACGAACTGCGTTACCGCGGCCAAGCCTTCGAGCTCGCGGTCAGCGCCTCGCTGGACGCCGCCCCCGAGCACCTCCGGCGCGATTTCGAGGACCTCCATCATGAGCGCTACGGCTACCACGACCCCGACCAGGAGCTCGAGCTGGTCACGGTGCGAGTCACCGCGACGTCGGGCCGACCGGACGTCTCGGTCGGGACGCCCGACGCCTCGGCACGGGTCCGCCGCGGGTCACGCCGCGCCCGCCTCGACGGTCAGGAGGTCGAGCTGTCGGTCCTGCGCGGCCTTCCCGCCCCGGGCACCGAGATCAGTGGCCCGGCCGTGGTCGAACTGCCCGAGTCGACGCTGCTCGTCCCGGCCGGCTGGAGCGGCCGCGTGGATCAGAACGGAACGATCAGGCTGGCGCACGATGGATCCGGTTGAGCTTCAGGTCCTGACCGGCGCGCTGAACGCCATCTGCGAGGAGATGGGCGCTGTGCTCATCCGCTCGGCCCACTCCGCCAACATCAAGGAGCGGCGCGACGCCTCCACGGCCCTATTCACGCGGCAGGGCGAGATGGTCATGCAGGCCGAGCACATCCCGGTTCACCTGGGGGCGATGCCGGCCGCGGTGGCCGCCGTGCTCGACGAGGATCACGCCCCGGGCCAGAGCTGGGTCCTCAACGACCCCTACCGTGGCGGCACCCACCTTCCCGACATCACCGTCATCACCCCCGTGTTCGCCCCGGGCAGCGGCGGCGCCGGCGCGGATCAGCTGATCGCGTTTGCCGCCAACCGCGCTCATCACGCCGACGTCGGCGGCCCGACGCCGGGTTCGATGCCCGCCGACAGCACCTCGCTGGCCGATGAGGGCGTGGTCATCGAGCCCCGGGTCCTGGACGAGGCGGCGATCACCGAGCTCAGCGGCCAGATGCGGCGCCCCGACCAGCGGCGCGCCGATTTTCGTGCCCAGCTGGCCGCCGGACGCGTGGGTGCGGCCCGGGTCCGAGATCTCGCCGCCCGGTTCGGGGCGGGCGATCTCCAGGCCGCGTTCACCGAGGTGCTCGACTACGCGGAACGCCGGATGCGGGCCTGCCTGCAGGAGCTGTCCGACGGCGAGCGCCGGGCCGAGGACGTGCTCGAGGCCCGTGAGGGTGATCTCCCGATCAAGCTGCGGGCCACGGTGAAGGGCGATGAACTCGAGCTCGATTTCAGCGGCAGCGCCGATCAGCACGGCGGCAATCTGAATTGCCCCGAGGCCGTCACACGCTCGGCCTGCTACTTCGCCGTGCGCGTCCTTACCGACCCCGATCTGCCCGCCAACGCCGGCGCCTACCGGCCGCTGCGAGTAGTGGCGCCGGCCGGGAGCCTGCTCAACGCGCGCCGCCGGGGTGCGAGCGCCACCGCCGCCCCGGCCGTTGTCGGCGGCAACGTCGAGACCTCCTCGCGCGTGGCCGATGTGGTCCTGGCGGCCTTCGGGCGCGCGCTCGGCCAGGGCACGATGAACAACTTGACTCTCGGCGACGAGGAGGTCGTCTACTACGAGACGATCGGTGGCGGCCAGGGCGCGTGCCCGGACGCCGACGGCCCGAGCGCGATCCACGTCGCGATGAGCAACACGCTGAATACCCCGATCGAGGCGCTGGAGCTCGAGTTCCCCCTGCGCATGGTCCGCTACTCCGTGCGCCGCGATTCCGGCGGCGCCGGCCGCCATCGGGGCGGGGACGGGGTGATCCGCGAGCTCGAGGCGCTGGCCCCGCTGCGTTACTCGCTCATCACCGAGCGCCGCCGTCACCGTCCGCCGGGAGCCGACGGGGGCGAGCCGGGGCAGGCGGGGCGCAATCTGCTCGACGGCGAGGAGCTGCCGGCCAAGGCGATCGGCGAGCTGCAGCCGGGCCAGCGCCTGCGCATTGAGACGCCGGGGGGCGGCGGGCTAGGCTCTGCGCGATGAGCGCGCGCGTGGCCTTCATCGGACTGGGCATCATGGGCTCACGCATGGCCGCCAACCTGGTCCGGGCCGGGTTCGAGGTCACGGTCTACAACCGCACCGCCGCCAAGGCGCAGACGTTCGCCGCCGAGCACGGCGTGCGCGCCGCCACCGGCCCCGGCGATGCCGCCACCGGGGCGGACTTCGTGATCACGATGGTCGTCGACGCGGCCCAGGTCGAGAGCGTCCTCCTCGGCCCCGACGGGGTGGCGACAACCGCCGCTCCCGGGACCCTGCTGATCGACTGCTCGACGATCGGACCCGCCGCCACCCGCCGGCTCGGCCAGCAGCTGGCGCAGCGCGATCTGGCTCTGATCGACGCGCCTGTGACCGGCTCCTCGCCCAAGGCGCAGGACGGCACGCTGACGTTCATGGTCGGCGCCGAGGAGGAGCAGTTCGTCGCCATCAAGCCGCTGCTCGAGGCTATGGGTGCGGTGATCGTCCACGCTGGCCCGCTCGGCCACGGCCAGATGGTCAAGGTCATCAACAACGCGGTCGCCGCTGCCAACGCATCGGTCCTCGGCCAGGCGCTGCTGGTCGGCGCCAAGGCCGGCATCGACCTCGATGCGCTGATCGAGGTGATGAGCTCGGGCTCGGGTGGTTCGGCCATGCTGAACCTGAAGGCCGGCCCGATGCGGGAGCACGATTATTCGACGCTGTTCAAGCTCGAGCACATGCTCAAGGACGTCCGGCTGTGCCTCGAGGAGGGCCAGGACCTTGGTGTTCCGTTCCCGGCCGCGGCCGAGGTCCGGGAGGTGCTCACCGCCGGAATGGGGCGAGGTCTGGGCGACGCGGACTTCGCGGCCCTGATCGAGGTCCTCGAAGGCCTCGCCGGCATCCGCCTCTAAACCCCCAAAACGCAGCTACAGTAGCGTAGCTTTTGCCCGCTTCAGCGGTCGTCGAACATGCCAATTAGCAGGGACATTTGCCAATCGCCGGCTTCTGACCTACAATCGATTGCACCCCGTCACGGCCGTCTGCATTTCTTTTGCGCTGACGGGGTAGCCCCCAACTGCCAATACGTCCCCCCCTTACTTAAATATGCCGATTGCTTTTAAAGAATGGGCCGTCACTGTGCGGGCGCTCGCTGAAGGCGAGCAGCTTTTAACGCTCCGCAAAGGCGGCATCCGTGAGCCGGAGAAGCACTTCAAGCTCGACTACGAGCGCTTCTTCCTGTATCCGACGTTTGATCACCAGCGCACCGACCTGGTGCGTGAGTCTCACCGCCCCGAACTCTCCCGTGCCCTCGAGGAGGGCGTCTGGAGCGACGGCGAGCCCCACCCTCAGGCTCTCCATCGAGGCGAGCAGCTGAACCAGCCCGATCGGGTTCGGATCCGTGCCTGGGCCGAGGTGGCCGGGCATTTCACCGTCACCGATCGCCGCGCGATCGACGCGCTGTCGCCGTTCTATGTCTGGACGACCGACTACGCCGAGAAGCGCCTGGCCTGGAAGCGACGCCATCCCCTCCACGTCATCCTGCTGCGGACCTATCGGATCCCGCGGCCGGTCACCGTCAAGGTGCGTGAGGAGTACGGCGGTTGCCGTTCCTGGCTGGAGTTGACCCGGGATCTGCCCTTTGAGGGGACTCCGGTCCTCTCCGACGACGAGTTCGAGCGCGCCTCGGAGGAGATCGCCTCGATCGCCTCTGACCGCCAGCCGGTCCTGGTTTAGCCACGGCAAGCCTTCGGCGGCTCGGTGCGGGACCAGTTCCCCGCCGAGCCGCCGGCATTGCCTCGGCGGCGGATCCCGGCGCCGGGCGGGCAGACTAGATTTCCACCGCGTCATGGCCTGGGTCGAGACCGAGCTGGGCGGCTTCATCGCCCGTCACAACGAAGCCGATGCCCGTGACGCCCGCCGGGTTCTGCAGTCGCTCGAGCTGACCCAGCTGCGTCTGGCCGAGCTCTTCCCCCGCCGGATCCCCGAGATCACGGTGATCCTGCACGGCGGGGTTCCCTCCCTGACCATGACCAACCCGACGCTGCCGCTGGTGTGGTTGCTGACGGCTCCGGCCGCTCGCCGCTACGTGGCCGGATGGGCGGGGGCCGACCAGCTGCACGTCCTCTCCCCCGCGCTCCTGCGCCACCGGGCCTCAAACGTCGAGGGCTCACGCGAGATGCTCGGCCTCACGGCCGCCGCCCTATACGCGCGGCGCGTGGTGATGGAGAACAACAAGGAGCTGCAGGGTGTGATGGGGGCCATCCGCGTACGTCGTGAATTGCGCTGGGCGTGGCTGCTCGAGGGCTCGGCCCGCTGGTTCGCGGGCCAGACCGAGCACGCCCGGCCCGCCATCGCCCGGCGGCTGCGCGAGGGCGGCGGCGTCGGGTCGGTCCGGTTTCCGCCCGGACTGCGCGACGCCACGCTGCTCGGGGGGACCGTGATCGATCTCCTCGTCCGCGAGGAGGGCGAAGCCGCCGCCGCCCGGCTGGCCACGCGCCTGCACCCCAAGGGCGCCCGGGCCGCGCTCGGCGAGGCCTTCGGTGACCGCCCGGTGAGCCGCACCGAGGACGCGTGGCGCTCGCACCTGCGGCGCCTGGCCGGGGCCGCGGGAACCGCCTGAGCCGTCGGCCGCGGCGGTGGCTGTGGCGCGGGAAAAGCAGCATCGGAGGAGGATCGGCGGCGGCCCGGGAGGCCGCCAACGGCTTGGTGTTCGATGTTGTGCCTACAGGGCGCAAGATCGAACCCGAAGGGCATCCCCGTCTCTCCGCGCCGTCGGGAGTTCCCACTCCCCCATCGATGCCCGCCGTTTTGAGTTCGGGTTTGCCCTTGGTCACCCGGAAGGCAAGCCAGCGAAGCGCATGCGTTCAGCCGCCGTGGGCGAGCCCGACGAGCAAAACGACCAGCGCCCCGATCGCCAGGGCGATCACCAGGCCGGCAAGCAATCGCCACGGCGAAACGACCGATCCGCTGCGCTCGGTGCCGATCAGCTCGGCCTGGAGCAGGACCTCGCGCGCGGTGTCGACGCCGCTCGAGGGC
>DASXHG010000265.1:0-1793 GCA_036488625.1 Solirubrobacteraceae bacterium
CAGCGCGGTCATCTCGAAGTACCCGACGGGCTCGATCAGCGTCACCCCGCCGGCGTCGCGCAGTGCCTCGAGCAGACCAGCCGTCCTCAGGCGAGCCTCGGTTCGCGGGTGCAGCGGCAGCAGCACGGGCAGCGGCATCGATGTCAGCAGGGCCACGAGCGAGCGGAGCCGGGCCGGGTCGTCGACGTTGCCGGCCCGGTGGGCGGTGGCGAGTACGTACTGACCGGGCGTCAGCCCACGGGCGGCGACCAGATCGTCGCGCTCCCGGGCTCGTGGCTGAGCGGCCATCGCCATGTCGACCATCACGTCGCCGACCAGCTCGCTGCGACCGGAGGCGGCTTCGTGGTGCAGGTTGGCCATCGCCACCTCGGTCGAGCACAGGAGCAGGTCGCTGGCGTGGTCGACCAGGACCCGGTTGAGCTCCTCGGGCATCGAGCGATCGAACGAGCGCATGCCGGCCTCGACGTGGGCCACCGGGACGTGGGCCTGAGCGGCGGCCAGGGCACCGGCCAGGGTCGAGCTCGTATCCCCGTAGACGAGCACGACATCGGGCGCCGATCCCTCCACCACCGGCTCCAATGCGGTCAGCATCCGCGCCGTCTGCGACGTCGTCGTGCCGAGTGAGACCCCGAGCTGCTCGTCAGGCGCGGGCAACCCCAGCTCAGCGAAGAAGACCGCCGAGAGCTGATCGTCGAAGTGCTGCCCGGTGTGCACGAGGAGTTCCTGGTGCTCGGCGCGCAGGGTCGGCGAGACAGCGGCCGCCTTGATGAACTGCGGGCGGTTGCCGATCACCGTCAGGACCTTCACGAGCGATGACTCCGGGGACGCTCAGTCAGCGAGCTGGGAGCGGATCTGCGCTTCGACCTCGACGGCGGCGCGGGCCGTGACGGGATGGTCGGGCGCGTAGTCGACGTCGTCCACCCCGATCACCGGCTGCACCTCGCGCGTGGTCGAGGCGAGAAACACCGCGTCGGCGGCTCGCAGGCGCTCGATCGGACAGGTCTGCTCCTCAGCGCCGGCGACCTCCATGACCAGGCCCCGGGTGATCGAGGCCAGGATGTGCTCCTCGAGCGGGGGAGTGAGGAGCTGCTCTCCCTCGACCCAGAAGATCGAGCTCGTCGGGGCCTCCAGCACGCGTCCGTGCGGAGTGACGAGCAGCGCCTCGTCGAAGCCCTGCTCCCGAGCCAGGCGGCCGGCCAGCATGTTGGCCGCATAGGAGAGCGACTTGACGCCGTCGAGGATTCGGGTCGGCGAGTAGGTCACGGTTCCCAGCCGTAGGTGGTCCGGCGTGCTCGGCAGCCCCTCGGTCATCAACAGGCGCCGTCCTCCGCGCGTGATGACGATCCGCAGGAGGTCGTGATCGGGCCCGGCTCCGGCCTCGGCCAGGAGCCGGTAGGCATCGGCGCGCACCGCCTCCAGGTCAACGGGCAGGCGGAGGTTTGAACCCGAGCGCTCCAGCCGGGCCATGTGCTGCTCGAACGCGTACAGCTGGCCGTCGTAGACCCTGACCACCTCAAAGGCCCCGTCGCCGCGAATCAGGCCATCGTCGGCGGCGGGGATGAGGGCCTGGCTGGCCAGCGTGATCTCGCCGTCGACCGACGCCAGCGAGGAGGGTCCGGTGGGACTCATCGCGCGGAGACTACTTCGCCCACGCGCGTCCAGACCTCCGCCAGACGGATGACCGTGGCCGACGCCGAGGCCATGTCCTGCAGCGATGCCCACTCACGCGTCGAGTGGTACTCGTGGCCGCCGGTGAACAGGTTGGGCGTCGGCAGCCCCATCTCGCTCAGGCG
>DASXHG010000269.1:0-2669 GCA_036488625.1 Solirubrobacteraceae bacterium
GCCGGATCAGACACGGCCAAGGCGCTCGAGCGCGCCGGGCTGGGAGCCGACGCCGGGCTCGCGGTCCTCGCCGGTCTCGAGCTGGCCGGTCTGATCACCCGGCGCCCCGGCGGCTACGCCGTGCCGATCCGTGGCTCGACCCCGGGATAACCTCGCCCCCAGTGAGCACCGTCGAGCCCAGCCCGCCGATCCCCAGGGTCCTGTCGATCGCCGGCTCAGACTCGGGCGGCGGGGCCGGCATCCAGGCCGATCTGAAGGCGTTTGCGGCCTGCGGCGTCCACGGGATGACCGCCATCACCGCGATCACGGCCCAGAACACGGTCGGCGTGACCGCAGTTCACGTGATCCCGCCCGAGATCGTCACGGCGCAGGTGCGAGCGGTGCTCACCGACATCGGCGTGGATGCGGTGAAGATCGGGATGCTGGGGACGGTGGCCACGATCCGGGCCGTCGCCGGGGTGCTGGCCGAGCTAGCGCCGGGAACACCGGTCGTGATCGACCCGGTGATGGTCGCCGAGTCCGGGGCCGAGCTGCTCGAGCCGGCGGCTCGTGAGGCTCTTATCACCGAGTTGCTGCCGCTGGCGACCGTGCTGACCCCGAACGTGCCCGAGGCACGCGCGCTGGCGGCAAACGACACCGGGCCGGGACCGGCCGGCGCTACGCCGGCCGACCTGGCGCGCCACATCCACCAGCTCGGGCCCCGCGTCGTCGTCGTCACCGGCGGCCACCGCGAGCAGGCCATCGATGTGTTCTACGACGGCGCCGAACTGGTCGAGATCCCGGGGCCCCGCTACGACAGCCGGGCGGCCCATGGCTCCGGGTGCACCCATTCGTCCGTTCTCGCCGCCGCGCTCGCCCGAGGTCGCGATCCGCTGGCCGCGGCCCGCCTGGCCAAGCAGATGGCGGCGGAGGCCGTGCGCAACGGGCTCGAGACCATTGGCCACGGGGCGGGGCCGGTCGACGTCTTGGGCGTGACATAATCACCCGGTGCGCTTTCTGAGGATGAAGCCCGGACACGGTGAAGTTCTGATCGCGGAAGGCGATGTTGAATTGGCCGACGACGAGCAGCGGCTCGTTGAGGAGTTCCGCCGCCAGCTCGATGCCGGACTGTGGGCCGCCGTGCCCGCGCGTGACTCCGACGGCCGTCGTCACGCGCACATGGTCCGTTCGTTCGCCGACGTCCCGCGGGATGCCGACCGCGTGATCTTCTTCCCGCGCGCCGCGGGCGGGCGCTAGGCCGGCGAGCCATGCTGCTGGCGCTTGTGGCCACCGCCCTGGTGGCCGTGGCGCTGCTTTCGGAAGAGTTGCTGCCGCGGGCGGAGGAGCTGTTCTCGCGCTACCGCGCCCGCCGCCGCATGACGCCGGTCATGCCCTATGACCCGGGGCGCGAGCGCCGCGCCGAGCAGCGCGCCCGATCTCTGCTGCGCTCCTGCGTCAATGAAGAAGAGTGGGCGATGTATCGCGAGCTCGGCTTCATTCGCGTCTGGGGAACGCAGGCCGATGGACCCGACGAGGCCGGGGGAACCCGCGGAGCGGCCTACGCCTACCTCATCTATCCCCATCGGGCGATCGTCGCCTACCTGGCTCAGACGCACCGACTTCTGAACGAGTACTGCGTGGCCTTCCCGGACGAGACGCGTCCCTACGGAAGCGCGCGCCTGCCCGACTCCGATGATGTGCTGGCCAAATGGATGGCGCTGACCGGCGACGAGCACCGCCTCATCTCCACGGCCAACATGCACCTGCCCGGACGCCAGCTCGATCCCGCCCGGGTCAAGCGCGACCTCTGGCGTCTGGCGCAGTGGGAGCGGGCGCGGATTCGCCACGCCTCCCGCAGCGAGAGCCACACCCCGCTCGACGCCGCCGGCTGAGCCCCGGCGGCGGCGGGCAGCCCGTGGCCGGCGGTAGCCGCGGCCGACGGCGAGACGCTCTGCGCTCGCGGTACAGTTCGCGACCCTCATGAGCACGACCACAGACTTTGATCTCAAGCACCGCAGCCGGGCCCTGACCGACGGTCCCGAGCGCGCCGCCGCACGGGCTTACCTGAAGGGCATCGGCTATGACGACGAGGCGCTCTCGCGGCCGCTGGTCGCGGTCGCCAACACGTGGATCGAGACGATGCCGTGCAACTTCCATCTTCGCGCGCTGGCCGCTCGGGTGAAGGACGGGATCCGCGCCGCCGGGGGGACGCCGATGGAGCTGAACACGATCGCCATCTCCGACGGCATCACGATGGGGACCGCCGGGATGCGCGCCTCGCTGGCCAGCCGCGAGCTGATCGCCGACTCGATCGAGCTCGTCTGCGACGCCCACATGTTCGACGCCGTCGTCGCCCTGAGCGGATGCGACAAGACGATTCCCGGGACCGTCATGGCCCTGTGCCGATTGGATGTGCCCAGCGTGATGCTCTACGGCGGCTCGATCCTGCCCGGCCACTACCACGGCGAGCGGGTCACGATCCAGGAGGTGTTCGAGGCCGTCGGCGCGCACGCCGCGGGCCGGATCTCCCGCGAGGAGCTGACCGAGATCGAGGACGTCGCCTCCCCCGGAGCAGGTGCGTGCGGCGGGCAGTTCACCGCCAACACGATGGCCATGGCCTTCGAGGTCCTCGGCATCTCCCCGGCCGGTTTTTCGATGGTGCCCGCCGTCGACGGACGCAAGTCCCAGGT
>DASXHG010000329.1:0-2067 GCA_036488625.1 Solirubrobacteraceae bacterium
CCCAACGCGGTCGCCATCTGGCTGGCCGAGCGCGGCATCAAGATCTAGACGGCGCCAGGTCAGGGTCGGCTCCTGCCGATAGCCATTTCACTGCTGGGCTGCGCCCACCCCCACGTCCCCGACATCCTGGGGGTGATCGCCGCCGAACCCGACGTCAGGCTCGCCGCGGCCTGGGACGCCGACCCGTCGGTCGTTCCCGGCATAGTCGCCTCCCATCGCGTGCGGGACATCGACACGGCGATCAGCCGCGCTGGGGCGGTGATCGTCTGCGCCCCCACCGATCAGCGGCCCGAGATCTGCGTGCGCGCGGCTCGCGCCGGGCGCCCGATCCTGGTTGAGAAGCCGGTGGCCCGGACGGCCGGGGAATCCCGCGCTGCGGCCCGCGAGATCGAGCGCAGCCGTACCCCGGCGCTGGCGGCGCTGTTCCTGCGCGAGCTCCCGGCCCTGGGTCGCCTGCGCGCGGTGATCCGCTCCGGTCTGCTCGGCCGGATCTCGAGCGCCAGCGCGGACTACGTCCATTCCCGACTACTGGACGGAGCGCTGTCCGGACCGGCAGCCTGGATGCAGGATCCGAAGCGCAGCGGGGTGGGCGGCTTCGGGGACCTCGGCCTGCACCTTGTCGACGCCTTCAGCGCCCTGGGCGCGCCCGCTGCCCTGGAGGCGATCGCGTTCGACCGCGGACGCCCCGGCAGCACCGACGTGGGTGGGGTCGCGATCGGACGTTGGGGCGAGATCCCGCTCAGCCTGCGCACGAGTTGGGTGACCCGCCCTGCCCGCTTCGAGCTGTCGCTGGCCGGTTCGTCGGGCAGCGCGACCGTGCGCGAGGGGACGCTCGAGCTGTCCGGGGCCGATGGCGCGCCTGAGCGTTGGGTCGGGGCGCCGCCGGAGGCGGGCATGGCCGTCCGGGCGTTCCTCGATGGGTTGCGCCGCCGGCGCCTGGCCCGCAACGGGCTCGAGGGGGCGATTCGGGCCCAGGATACGATCGAACGGGCGCTTGCACCGGGCTGAGGAAGTCCGGGGCGCCAACTAAAACGAAGGAGAAGTCATGCCCGCACCAGACGATCCCCGGACCGGACCTCGGCACGAGCACGAGCGCCATTACGAGCGGGCCCCCGATCCGGCCGAGAGCTCAGACCGCCCGCTGGAGCCCAAGTCCCCGCCCCATGAGCTCTCGCAGACCGACGAGCCCGGATCGACCACCGACCCGGATACCCACGACCCCCACCACGCGCTGAATACACCCGTGGGCGAGCCGGACCCGACCGCCGACTCAGATCCGTACCGCAAGCCGACGAGCGAGGATGAGTCCGACCGGGCATCCGGCACTCAGGGCGAGGGCCAAGGCTCCGAGGAGTAGCCCCACCGCCCGGGAACCACTGGCGCGTTTGGGCCGGAGCAGCCTGGCGTGGCCTCGGCTCGCCGCGACGGCGAGATTGCGGACCGGCCGCGTCGGCCAGCGATACTGAGGGGTAGATGACCCCGAAGTTTGCCACCCCCTACAGCCACGGCTTCGTGCGCGTGGCCAGTGCAGTCCCCCACCAGCGGGTCGGCAACCCGGCCTTTAACGTCCGGCGCACGCTGGCCCTGGCCGCCGACGCCGACCGCGCCCACGCGGCTCTGGTCATCTTCCCCGAGCTGGGACTCGCCAGCTATACCAGCGAGGATCTGTTTCGCCAGGACGCGCTGCTCGACAGCGTGCTCGAGGGCCTGGGCCGGATCGTCGAGGCCAGCCGGGAGCTGCGTCCCGTGATCGTCGTCGGCGCGCCGCTGCGCGCCGAAGGCGGGCTGTTCAACACCGCGATCATCGTCCACCGCGGCCGCATCCTGGGCGTGACACCCAAGAGCTTTATCCCCGAGTACCGGGAGTTCTACGAGAAGCGTCAGTTTCGAGCCGCCCGCGATCTCGTCCGCGCCGAGTTGAACCTGCTCGGCCAGACCGTCCCCTTCGGGCCCGATGTGATCTTCGCCTGTCGGGACATCCCCAACTTCGCCGTGCACGTGGAGATCTGTGAGGACCTGTGGGCGGCAATCCCGCCCAGCACCGACGCCGCACTGGCCGGAGCGACC
>DASXHG010000362.1:0-6169 GCA_036488625.1 Solirubrobacteraceae bacterium
AGTCGAACTCGAGATGGGTTGGGTCCCCCAGATCGATGTACGACGCGTCCATGTCCCCCTGCCGCAGCAGGCGTCCGGATACCCGGCGAGGGTCCCGCTCGACGATCAGTTGACCGCGCCGGGCAATGACGGTGCGTGTAACGCGCGCTCGAGCCAACCCGCACAGGCTGGCACGCCCGCAGCGTGGTCTTCGCCGTCCTGCGTCAGCAGGCCATCGATCGGGGGACGATCCCCGCTAGCCGCGCCGCCAGCCCGTGCATACCGGCGTGCTAATCCGCGGGGCTGGTTCGTCAGCTTGGGTGGTGGGTAACGCCTAGTCATGACAAACAAAGACAAAGCATCCCCGTCCTCCGTTAAGCGTGCCGAGGACTCCCCCAAGGACGTCCGGGGGACACCGCCCCGGGGCAATCCCGATCGCGATCACGACTCAGTTGAGAAGGGTGAGGAGCAGCTCGGCAAGATCGCGGGCAACTGAGGGCCCGACCGCGGGCAACTGGCGGAGCGACCTCGGGCAACTGAGGGCCCGAACAGAAGTCAGCCGGGGTAGCCGCTCCCGATCAGCGGATACGAATCGTCGGGGCCCTCCCAGCTGACTGGGCTGACGAACAGGTACCGGTTCGCGGAGACGTGCGCGTTGTTCGGCCCGTGCATCGCGTGGTAGAAGATGTACGTTCGCCCGTCGGGGCCGATCACCGGCGCCGATGACCCGCCGGGACCGATCCAGCCATGACCGGAGCGCAGAGCGGGGACGGTGCTGAGCGCCGTAAACGGATCCAGGAGCGGATTCGCGGAGGAGGCTACCCCGACCGCGTATGTGCCCGTCCACGTCGACGCTCCGCTGTAGAACAGGTAGACGCGGCCGTGCCGGTAGTACTCCTCGGGTCCCTCGACCACGCATTTGCCACGCGGCGTGTCGCATTCCCAGCCCGGGCTGGCCTGCAGCACCTGGCGGATGTCCGGCGACAGCGTCCAGCCGCTGGCTGACAATTGGCCGGCCCAGATTGAACGCGGCTGCTCGGCCCAGAACAGGAATAGCTGTCCGTTGGCAGCGTCGCGCACAACGCTCGGGTCGATGTCGCCGCCGTAGGTTTCCTGGTCTGCGCTGACGCCATTGAACTGTCCGCGGTAATGGAGGATGTGGCTGCGCCACGGGCCGCTCAACGAGCGCGATATGGCGACACCGATGACCAACGTCTTGGGTGCCACCGGCCCGGCGTGGGGGATGCGCAGGTGCACCGCCGCGGGATTGAACTGGGCGGCGAAATACACGACCCAGCGTTTCTGGATGCGATAGATCGAGGGGGCCCAGAAGCGGCCGGCGGGCGAAGGCAGCGCCCACCAGGGCTGATGCTTGGCCGGGAACACAGAGCCGACCTGGTGCCAGCTGGTCAGGTTGTTGGAACCGCGGATTGGAAACGCGTCCCGCGCGTAGTCGCTCGTGCAGACCAGGTAGTAGTGGTAGCGGCCCACGTGGGCCCGAACCACGCTCGGGTCCGGACAGCTGAGAAGGTGACGCCCGTCCCGGATCGGCTGGGCGTGGGCAGCGGCGGAGAACAGCCCCAGCCAGAGCAGGCCGGCGAGCAGGAGCAGCCCGACCGCGCGTAGGATCGGCCTGTGAAGCTGTGGGGACGAGTGTTCGCGGCTGCTTACGACCGCGCGATGGCCGGCCCGGAGCGCGCCGGGCTGAGCGCCCATCGACGGCGGCTCGTGCCCGGGCTCACGGGGCGAGTGCTGGAGATCGGCGGTGGCACTGGGGTCAACCTCGCCTTGTACGGAGCTGAGGTCACCGAGCTCGTGATCGCCGAGCCCGAGGCGCCGATGGCGGATCGACTCGAGGCCCGCCTTTCGCTGACGCCGGGTTTGGCGGCCCGGGCTCGCGTCATCCGCGCCCCGGCCGAGCAGCTGCCGTTGCCCGATGCCAGCGTCGAGGTGGTAGTGGCCACGCTTGTGCTGTGCACGGTGTACGACCCCGCCCGGGCCCTGGCCGAGGTTCGCCGCGTGCTCGTGCCGGGCGGGACGCTGGTGTTCATCGAGCACGTTCGCGCCGATCAGCCCCGGCTGGCCGCCTGGCAGGATCGCCTGCATGGCGTTCACAAGTTCACCGGCCACGGATGCCACTGCAATCGCCGTACGCTGGCGAACATCGAGACAGCCGGATTCGTCGTCACCGAGCTCGAGCACGACCGCATGCGCCGAACCCTGCCGATCGTCAGTCCGCTGATCGTCGGCTCGGCTGTCACTCCGACCTAGCCAGCAGCGCCTCGGTTCGTCCCGGGCGAAGCTCAATATGGGCCATCTTCGTTAACGATCGGACGGCGGCGTTTCTGCCGGTCGCGGGACATCGCTGGCGAGCCTAGCGAGCGAAACCTGAGCGCTCCGAGATGTGTTGGCTAACTGACAAGGCGTTATGAATACTGCAACCACCGTCCCCGACCGTGTAGCGTCGTCACCGGATGAGCTCCGATCTTTCCCTCGGAGAAGCAGCCGCGGCCCTGGGAGTCAGTGTTGACACCCTGCGTCGCTGGGACCGCAAGGGTCAGCTCAAGACCAGCCGCGACGGCCGCAACCGGCGTCTTGTCCCCGCGTCTGAGGTGCGCCGCCTGAGCGCGCGTCCCCAGCGCCACCGGACCGGCACCGAGCGTTCGGCGCGCAACCGCTTCTCGGGCACGGTGCGCTCGGTGGAGGCCGACGGCGTGATGGCGCTGGTCGAGGTCGAGGCCGGTCCGTTCCTGGTCACCGCGGCCATCACCCGGGACGCGATCGACGAGCTCGGGCTGGCCCCCGGCGTCCCCGCCACCGCCGTCGTCAAGGCCACCTCGGTCATGATCGAACGCGCGCTGCCGCCGATGGCCTGAGCTCGATCAGAGCTCGGCGGCGATCGCGCTCAGCGCGCGGTCGATGGCCTCGGCATCCACGTCGAGATGTGTGACCGCGCGAACGCGCCGCTGATCGATCGCGGTCAGCTCCACCCGGTCGTGCACGGCATCAACGAGAGCTCGCGCATCGGGTACGGCGAACACGACGATGTTCGTCTGCACGGTCTCGGGGTCGATCTCCACGCCGGGTAGCTCGGCCAGGCCGCGAGCAAGGCGCTGAGCGGTGGCGTGATCGTCGGCGAGCCGGTCGACGTGGTGATCGAGCGCATACAGGCAGGCGGCGGCCAGGATTCCCGACTGGCGCATGGCACCGCCGAGCATCTGCTTCCACCGCCAGGCCTCATCGATCAGCTCGGTCGAGCCCGCGAGGACGGCCCCGACCGGCGCGCCGAGCCCCTTGGTGAAGTCAACCCAGGCGGAGTCAAACCCGCCGGCGAAATGATCGGCGCTCACTCCCGAGGCCACGACGGCATTCATCAATCGGGCCCCGTCGAGGTGCGTGCGGAGGTCGTGTTTGGCGGCGACGTCGAGGACGCCGCGAATCGTCTCCAGCGGCCATACGCGGCCGCCGCCCATATTGGTCGTCTGCTCGACCGACACCACCCGCGACCGCGGCGCGTACCGGTCGCCGGGCGCTCGGATCGCCGCCTCGAGTTGCTCGGCGGTGAACACACCGCGATCGCCGTCGACCGTACGGATCATCGCTCCCGAGACCTGGGCCGGTCCGCCGGCCTCGAAGTTGACCGGATGCGATGCCCGGTCGAGGATGATCTCGTCTCCGCCCGGGCGAATATGGAGCCGCAGCGCGATCTGGTTGCACATCGTCCCGGAGGGCAGAAACAGCGCGGCCTCCTGCCCGAGCAGCGCCGCCACGCGTTCCTGCAGCGCGTTGGTGGTCGGATCACGCCTGCGCTGCTCGTCGCCGACCTCGGCCGCCGCCATCGCCGCCCGCATCTCCGGCGTGGGCCGGGTCTGGGTGTCGCTGTGCAGGTTGACCGGCAGATCAGGGCGCGCGGTGCTCATTGAGACCGAGCCTAGCCAGATCAGGTTCGCTCAGCCCCCTTCATCTCGGAGCCACACTGCACATAGAATGGCTTTCGCGCCCCCATGGTCTAGCGGTTAGGACGCCTGCCTTTCACGCAGGAGAACGCCGGTTCGAATCCGGCTGGGGGTATCGCTCCTTGCCGAGGTGGCGAATTCTGGACACGCGTGGAGTGAGCAGAATTCGCCACTACCTCGGACGCGGCACAAGTTTGTGACGCGCTCCTGTACCCGGATCGACAAAAGGTGCCAATCGTGCCGGCTTTCGATCAGCCTGGCCGAGGAGCCGCCCGGCGAGGGCTCTAAGCCGGGGCTACAAGCCCATGGGCGCTCAGCGCTTGACCGTGATGACCCGGGAAGCCGTGGTCGCCGAGCGGCCCATCGGGGTGAACCTGGCCTGGACCGTCAACCGCCGGCGCGCGGCGTGTCTGAGCAGAGCGCGACCTCGCGAGTTGAGTCTGACCTTGACGGCGACCTCCCCGGCCTTGGCGACCGACTTGGTGGCCGAGGCGACGAGCGTCCTCCGGGCTTTGTGCGACCTTGGATCCAGTTTCGGCCCCACCGAGTACCAGTCGATGACGAGCTTGCCCGTCGACGGTGCGTCGAATCTGACCGTGTAGCCGGAGTGCTGCAGCAGCTTGGCGATCCTCGCCTGGGGGCCCCGGGGAGAGAGCACGGCCAGGAGGGCCGCCTTGACCTTGGCCGTCGCCGGACCGGCCAGGACGGGGACCGGTGCCGGAGGGGGAACCGACCGCGGGGTTCCCGGCTGACCGGCCGACGCGGCTGGCGGAGGGGACGATGGCGGCGGGCTGCCCGGCGGCGGAGCCGTATCAAAGGTCGGCTCGGAGGCCGAGGTGATCGCGAGGCTCGCGCTCGACGATCCCAGCGTGTCATGGCTCACTGCCACGGTCGCCGTGCCGGACGTGGCGGGTTGGGAGCGGATAAAGCCACCGCCGACTCCGCCGAAGGTCGCGAACGGGAACGGGTTTGTGGCCACGAGCGTGGTCGGTCCGGCCAGTGAAATGGCAACGTCGCCACTCACGTACGGGCGCTGGTTGCCGTAGGCATCGAGGGCCCGGAAGGTGAACCGGGTCATATCGTTGCCATCGCCCCGAATGGAGTCGTCCTCCAGCGTAAGCACGAGCCGGTCCTTGGTGGTGTCGGCGGACATCAGCAGCGAGGTCGCCAGGCTCGAGCCGACGTAGCCGTCGATGCGTAACTCGGGCGACGTCGACCCGTCGACGCTCAGGTCGACGGTGACTGGTGGGTGGGCCAGGTGGGGATAGTCCTGAGTGTCGGGAGTTCCGGTGGCGTAGTGCTGACCTGCGACGTAGATCTCCAGACGGTCGCAGTTGGTGGCGATCATGCTCCCGGCGCCCGGGCCGCCCGAGGGGGAACTCGGCCCGAAGTCCCAAAAGAAGACGGGCAGGATCACCGCGCCCTGCCTGGGGTCCACCTGGGAGCGATAGAAGGCCGCGCCGGGCTTGGGGACCCGGAACATGTCCAGAACCCCGGGCCATTTGGTGTTGTGCCAGATGCGATTGCCGCCATTGAGCGATGCGTAATCGATGCCGGCCCAGCCCAGCAGTCCCGCGTAGGCGTTGTTGCCCTGCGCAATATTGTGTACCTGGGCGTGCATCCTGGCCTGGGTGGCAAGTACGGCCTCGGTATCGATCCACCGGTAGAGCGGTGCGCCATCGAGTGCGCCTACCGCCTCGCTGACCAGATACGGGACTCCCGATACTGGGGGTTCCAGTGTGGCCTGGCCGCTGGCGGAGTGGTAATCGTCGTAGGCGAATACGTCCTGGGCCCAGCCCGAGGTGGACTGCGTGGTCATCGCACCTGTGGTCTGGCGGGTCCCGTCCAAACTGTCGGCGATCTGGCGCGTCTGCGTATACAGCGACGTGTTGTTCGCCGTCTCGTTCAGGCGAGTCGCCCAGACGATCACCGAGGGCCGGTTTCGATCCCGGATCACCATGTCACGGACGTCTTGCAGGACTATGGCCTGAAAGGCGGCGTCGCCGATGTACTGCCATCCGGGCGGTTCCTCCCACACCATGAGCCCGAGCTCATCGCACGCGTCGAGGAAATACGGTGACTGGGGGTAATGAGAGCAGCGCACCATGTTGCAATGCAACTCGTTGCGCAGCAGCTCGGCATCACGTCGCTGCAGACGCTCCGGGGCGGCCATCCCCGTGTAAGGAAAGAGCTGGTGACGGTTGATTCCGAAGATCTCCAGCCTCTGGCCGTTG
>DASXHG010000422.1:0-6266 GCA_036488625.1 Solirubrobacteraceae bacterium
AGCGCCGGGTAGTCGAACACGGCGCCGGCCCGGATCACCGGCGAGTGGATACCGACGTAAGGGGTCAGCCCGCTGAGGACGCGGCCGCCGGCGACCCAGGGTCCATGGGCAAAATCGCCCGCGACCATGTTCGAGCCCACCGCCTCGCCGAAGATGACCAGTGTGACCATGATCGGCGCGGCGACGAACAGCCCCAGCTCGCCCAGCCGGGTCCACACGCGCCGCCGCTGCGGGTGAAAGAAGTCTGCCCAGGCCTTGGCCAGGGGGTAGCGGCGCGTGGTCTCCACCTGGTAGGTCATCGGCTTGGTCTGTCTGTCGCCTGGGACCCGAACGTCTAGGGTCGCGATAGACGAAGGTCTGGGGCTGGCGGACTCGCCCCGAGAGACGAAGGTCTGGGGCTAGCGGCCGTGCCAGCGGGCCGGGCGCTTCTCGGCGAAGGCGCGCACGCCCTCGCGGAAGTCATCGGAGGAGAAGCACGCCCGCCGCAACTCGATCAGCTCCCGCTCGACCGCGGGGTCCATGCCGGAGCCCGCGGCGTCGAGCACAGCGCGGATCACGCGCTTGTTGCCGCGCTGGGCCAGGGGAGCGTTGCCGGCCAGTTCGGTGGCCATGGCCACCGCCGCGGCGGCCAGCTCGCCGGGTTCGTGGACGGCGTTGACCAGCCCCCAGTCGCGGGCCTCGGAGGCATCAATACGACCGCCGAGCAAGAACAGCTCCCGGGTTCGGGGCGCGCCGATCGCCTCGATGAACTTGCGGATGCCGGTGTGGGAGTAGACGAGGCCGAGCTTGGCCGGGGGCATGCCGAGCTTGATCGGGCGCGCGGCCAGCCGCAGGTCGCAGGACAGGGCAAGCTCCAGCCCGCCACCGATCGTGTGCCCGTTCAGGGCGGCCAGGGTCGGATACGGGTAGGCCTCGATCGCGTCTATGGCGGCGGCAAAAGGGTGGGCGATCAGCTTCTCGGCCTCGTCGGCGAAGACACTGTCGGGCAGGTCGCCGATGTCGTACCCGGCCGAGAAGATCCGGTCCTGGCCGGTGATCAGCACGCACCGTGCGTCCAGCGTGGGCATGACGGTGGCGAACCGATTCAGAAGCGCGTGGTCGAGCGCTCCGCTCTTGCCCGGGTTTGAGATCGTCAACCGCACCACACCGGGGGCGGGCTCGTCGATCAGCAGCTGTCCTTCGGTCGGCTCGGGAGTCACGCGGCCCCTATTCGAGCACAACCAGCGCGTCACCCTCGGACACCGACTGACCCTCGCGGCAGAGGATCTCCTTGACGACGCCGGGATCCTCGGCCTCGACGGGCATCTCCATCTTCATGGACTCGAGGATCACGACGGCGTCGCCCTCCTCGACGCTGTCGCCGACCTCGACCTCGATCTTCCAGACCGTGCCGGTGATGTGGGCTTCGACCTCGGACAAGGCGGCCTCCTCGTGACGCTCGTGGGACGGGCGGTGAGATTATCCTGGGCTGGCGACGCTTCCGGCGGCCCTGAAGGTGATGTTGGCCAAGATGGGCGTTCTGTCCGGTCCCGGCGCTTCAGTACATGGAGCCGTCCGCCTCACTTATGACCGAGCCGCGACTGTTTCTCAGCACCACGCCCCGCCGCAGCCTCGTCCGGCGCCATCCGGACCTGCGTCACTTTGTGGCCCGCGCGCTGCTGGTGGTGCTCTACGTGGGTGTGATCGTCGCCGCTTTCGCGGCCGGCCACGGAGGACTCTGAACGTTCGGCCACGGAGGGCTCTGAACTTCCGGCGACGACCGGTCCGACCGAGGCCGGGGGCCGGATAGCATGGCCGCGCGATGATCCTGGCCATTGACCAGGGGACAACCGGGACGACGTGCCTCGTGTTCGACGATTCCGCCGAGCTGATCGGCCGCGGCTACCGTGAGTTTCCGCAGCACTTTCCCCGGCCGGGCTGGGTCGAGCACGACGCCGCGGAGATCGGCACGGTCACCGAGGCTGTGGCCGGCGAGGCGCTTGACGATGCCGGAGTCCGGCCCGGAGATCTGCACGCGGTCGGCATCACCAACCAGCGCGAAACCGTATGTGTCTGGGATCCGGAGACGGGCGAGCCGCTGCACCGCGCGATCGTGTGGCAGGACCGGCGGACCGCGGCCCGCTGCGACGAGCTGCGCGAGGCCGGCCACGAGGAGCTGATCCGCGAGCGCACCGGTCTCGTCCTGGACCCGTACTTCGCGGCCACCAAGATCGAATGGCTGCTGGCCAACGTCCACGGGCTGCGCGACAAGGCCAACAACGGACGCGCCATGTTCGGCACGATCGACGCGTGGCTGATTCACAGGCTGACCGGGGAGCGGGCGACCGACGCCTCCAACGCCTCGCGGACGATGCTCTTCGACATCCGCCGCGGCCGCTGGGACGAGGAGCTGCTCGAGCTGTTCGGCGTGCCCGCGGCCGCGTTGCCCGAGGTCGTGCCCAGCAGCGGTGAGATCGGACGCACCCGTCCCGATTGCCTGCACGGACATGAGGTCCCCATCGCGGGGGTGGCCGGCGATCAGCAGGCGGCGCTGTTCGGGCAGGCCTGCGTCGACCCGGGGCTGGGCAAGAACACCTACGGCACCGGCTCTTTCGTCCTTCAGAACGCGGGTACGTCGGTTCCTCCGGCGGCCGAGGGGCTGTTGAGCACCGTGGCCTGGCGGATCGGGGCCCAGACGACGTACGCGCTCGAGGCGGCGATCTTCGTCACCGGGGCGGCCGTCCAGTGGCTCCGCGACGGCCTGGGCATCATCGAGACGGCCTCCGACACCGAAGATCTGGCCCGCTCGCTGGACGGCAATGACGGCGTCTACTTCGTGCCTGCGCTGACCGGGCTCGGGTCTCCGCACTGGGACCCGTACGCGCGCGGAACGGTGGTCGGCCTGACACGGGGCACGACCCGTGCCCATTTCGCGCGGGCTGCGCTGGAGGCCATCGCCTATCAGACCGTGGACGCGGTGCGGGCCATGGAGGCCGCGGCGGGGACTCCGCTGAGCGAGCTGCGGGCCGATGGCGCGGCGACCGCGAACCGGTGGCTGATGCAGTTCCAGGCCGACATGCTCGGCGTCCCGGTGTGCGTGCCCGAGGTGGCCGAGACGACCGCGCTGGGCGCCGCCTACCTGGCCGGGGTGGGGATCGGGGCGTGGACGATCGACCAGCTGCGCAGCGCCGATCGTGAGAAGGATCGCTACGAGCCCGAGATCGAGTCCGACGAGCGTGAGCGTCTCCTGCACGGGTGGGCCCGGGCGCTTGAACGTGCGCGCGGCTGGGCGGAGGCGTAGGCTCAGTTCCAGCCGATGGCTCTGGATGCGCAAGATCCCGGCGGGCTCGACATTGACCTGCTCGCCGCCGCTCTCCGAGCGGACACCAGCGAGCTGGGGACATTCGTCGAGGCGCTGGCGGTAAAGCTCGAGGAGGCGGTGCCCGGCTCGGTCCGGGTGCAGCGGCGCCGCGAGGGCCTGTTCGGACCCAAGCTGGTCCGCCGGATCGCGCTCGACACCAACACCGAGCGGCTCGAACTGTCGCGTGACGGCGACCGCATCGAGACCAGCTGCTCCCGGCTGTCGGGCGGGATCGTCCTCAAGCGCGAGATGTTTGCCACCGACGTCTGGCTGCAGCGGCTCGGCGCCGCGCTAGCCGAGCAGGCGGCCAGCAGCCGCACAACTCGACAGGCGCTGGAGCGCCTGCTCAACGAATAGGAAGGGTGAACCCCATGGGTTTCCTCAAGCGTGACGACGATCCGCGGCCCGCCGGCCCCGGGGCAGCGACCCAATCCGCATCCGACGCACCGCAGGCCGCCACCTACGAGGCCGGGAGCATGGCCGGGATTCCCGCCTCCGGGCGTGAGCGGATCGAGCGCATGAAGCAGGAGGTCGCGCGCGGCTTCTTCACCAGCGATCTGTCGGTGAACGAGTTCCTGCTCGTCAAGCAGTCGGGTTTTGAGCCCCTCGGCCTGGTCCTCGGCAGCTCGATCTACCACATCGGATTTCAGCAGGCGATGTGGAACCAGAGCCAGGAGATGTCCGTCCTGACCCAGGCCATGTACCACGCGCGCGAGCTGGCCATGACCCGCATGGAGGAGGAAGCCGACCAGCTCGGCGCCGACGGGGTGGTCGGCGTCCGGCTCGACATCGGACGCTATGACTGGGGGGCCGATCTGGCCGAATTCATCGCCGTCGGGACCGCGGTCCGGCACGCGGGCGGCGAGCTGCACCGGGCACCCAACGGCCGCCCCTTCGCCTCTGACCTCAGCGGTCAGGACTTCGCGACCCTGTTGCGGGCCGGCTACCGGCCGACCGGGCTGGTGATGGGCAACTGCGTCTATCACGTCGCCCGCCAGGGGATGATGGCTTCGCTGAAGCAGATGGGGCGCAACGTGGAGATGCCCAACTTCACGCAGGCCCTGTACGAGGCGCGTGAGCTGGCCATGGAGCGGATGCAGAAGGAGGCCGACGGGCTGCAGTCCGAGGGCATCGTCGGCGCCCGCATCATCGAGCGCAGTCACGGCTGGGGCTCGCACGTGATCGAGTTCTTCGCCATCGGCACCTCGGTCGTGTCGACCAGCACCGACCATCAGATCGACCGGCCGGCGTTGGTGCTACCCCTACAGGGCTGACCCATGCCCGACGTTGACATCAAGCCCCAGCGCTATCGCGACGAGCGGCCCAAGGAGCACTTCGACCGCTACCACGAGCGCGTGCGGGCCGGCGAGCCCGAGGCCCACGTCTACGAAACCGTGCGGATCTTCACCGTCCTTTACGCGCTCAGCGTGTTCCGGGCCCGGGGCCAGGGCAGTGAGCGGGTCCCCGGGGGGCCGCTGATAGTGGCTCCCAACCACGCCTCGTTCATGGATCACTTCTTCGCCGGGGCGTTCGTGCGCCGGCGGATCCAGTTCATGGCCAAGTCTCAGCTGTTTGCCAAGGGCATCCCGCAGTACATCTTCAGCCACGGCGGGGTGTTCCCGGTCCGCCGCGGCGCGCAGGACGACGAGGCGTTCATCAGCGCCTTCAAGATCCTCGAGCGCGGCGGGGCCGTCGGTATGTACTGCGAGGGCGGGCGCTCGCGCACGGGTCAGATCGCCGCCGAGGCGCGGCCGGGGATCGGGCGCCTGGCGTTGGAGTCCGGAGCCCCGGTGGTTCCGGTGGCCATCCTCGGCTCCCATCAGGTCCGCAACTGGAAGCGGCTGCACTTTCCCCGGGTGACCGTCAGCTACGGCGAGCCGTTCCGCTTCGATGTCGTGGAACACCCGACCCGCGAGCAGCAACAGGAGGCGGCGGATTACATCCTCGAGCAGATCCGCATCCTCCACGCCGAGTTGCAGGAGCGCGGGCACGGAGGCGCGCGCGGCGCCGGCCAAGCCAACAGCGACATCGATAAAGACCAGTCCCCAGCGCCGACGGACAGCACCGCGCGGTGAGCTTTCGTCCCGGCCTGCTGACCGGCCGCCGGGTCGTCCTCGCCGGCGCAGCCCCGGTCCTCAGCGAGCGGCTGCAAGGGCTCGGGGCCGGGGTCCAGGTCATGGATGGGGCCAGCGCCGACGACGAGGAGCAAGCCGCCGCCTGGGTCGCTGACCGGGTCCCGCTCGACGCCCTCGTCTACGACGCGCGGGAGGTGTTCGGTCGCGGGGGTCACGAGCGGCTGCGGGCGGTGCTTGACGGGGCCTGGATCAGTGCCCGGGCGGTGAGCACCGGGGCGCTGATCCCGTCGGGGGACGGCGGCCGGCTGTTATTCGTGGCCCCGGCCGCCGACTCCGGGCTGCTGGCCGACGCAGCCCGGTCGGGTCTGGAGAGCCTGGCCCGGACCGTGTCGGTCGAGTGGGCCCGCCACGCGGTGACGGCGGTCGCGGTGTGCCCGGGCGCCGACACCAGCGAGGACGAGGTCGCCGATCTGGTCGCTTTCCTGCTCTCGGCCGCGGGCGGCTATTTCAGCGGTTGTCGCTTTGACCTCGGCCTGATCAGCGCGAGCGCCGCCTCATAGGTCCTTCTTAGGCAGTCCACACCTCGCTGCGAGGCGCTGGGGCGATTCTTGTCCCGTGCTCTGCTCCGGCGAAAGAGGATTGACATGAGTCAAAAGAGAGTTCCCGGCGCACGCGACTCCGGGCGCGGACTGGCCCCGTCGGGCGTGCGCCAGGCCCGGATCGCCCGCGTGAACATGATCCGCCGGCGCGTGGTCGCCGGCGCTCTGACCCTGTTCGTCACCACCTGGATGCTGATCACGCTGCTGCTGGTCAGCGGCCACGATCCCGCGCTGGCCGGCTCGCGCTCGAGC
>DASXHG010000463.1:0-11102 GCA_036488625.1 Solirubrobacteraceae bacterium
ATCCGGGATGGCTACGGCCAGACCGAGACCGGCCAGTTGACCGGCGTGCCGGCGGGCGCCGAGGTACGGCCGGGGTCGATGGGGCGTCCACTCCCCGGCATCGCCCTGGAAGTTCGCGATGGAGAGCTCGTACTGGCCGACCCCCGGACCGATCCGACGTTCTTCATCGGCTACCTGGACGGGACCCCGGCGCCGCAGGACGAGCCCTGGGCCACGGGCGACCGCGTGACCCAGGACGACGATGGCTACCTCTACTTCGAGGGCCGCACCGATGACGTGATCATCTCGGCCGGCTACCGGATCGGGCCGTTCGAGGTCGAGTCGGCTCTGGTCTCGCATCCCGCGGTGGCCGAGGCGGCCGTGGTCGCGGCGCCCGACGAGGTTCGCGGCGCGGTCGTGCGCGCGGTCGTCGTCCTGCGCGAGGGCCACACCGCCAGCGATGCCCTGGCCACCGAGCTCCAGGATCACGTCAAGGGCGAGACCGCCCCGTACAAGTACCCCCGGATCGTCGACTTCGCCCCCGAGCTGCCCAAGACGACGAGCGGGAAGGTCCAGCGAGCGCTACTCAGGGCCCAGGGCAGTCAGTAGACCGGGAGAGCGCGCTCAGGACCCGCAGACCTGCAGCGAAGCCCGGAGGCGGCGATTGACGCGAGAGGGAACGCTAGGCTCGCAAATGATGAGTGATTACCGGCCTACGATCGGCATCACCACGGCCCGTGTCGAAGCGACATGGGGGATCTGGAGCCAGACCGCCTCGGTCCTGCCCTTCGCGTACATCACCGCCGTTCAGCGCGCCGGCGGGACCGCCATCCTGATCCCGCCCGATCCGGCCGTCGCCGAGGAGCCCGACGCCCTTCTGGACCGCATCGACGGGCTGATCCTGTCCGGTGGCCAGGACATCGACCCGGCCGCCTACGCGGCGCAACCGCATCCGGCGACCAAGGGCACCTTTCCCGAGCGCGACCAGACCGAGATCGGGCTCGCCCGCCGGGCCGTCGAGCGCGACCTACCCGTGCTCGGCGTGTGCCGCGGCATGCAGCTGCTCAACGTCGCCTTCGGCGGCACCCTTCACCAGCATCTGCCCGAGCTGTTCGGACACGAAGAGCACCGCCGCGTCCCGGGCAGCTTCGTCGGCTCAGACCACGATGTGACCCTGCAGCCCGGATCGCTGGCCGCTCAGGCCGCCGGCGAGCAGGTCCACGTGACGAAGTCCCACCATCATCAGGGCGTGGACGCGATCGCCGAGGGCTTCACGGTCAGCGGCCATTCCACGCTCGACGAGCTGGTCGAGGCGATCGAGTACCCCGAGTGCCGGTTCGTGCTCGGCGTGCAATGGCACCCCGAGGCGGACGAGAGCAGCCAGGTGATCGCGACCCTCGTCGCGCAGGCGCGCGACTACCACGCACTGCAGCCCGCCTCGAGCAGCTAGCTCACGGCCCCCGCCGCGCGCAGCTAGCGCACCGCGCGCGGCTCGGGATAGCCCGCCTCGCGCACGGTCTTGGTGACGCGAGCGGCGTGCTCGGGCCCACGGGTCTCGAGCACGAGCTGGACGGCGGTCTCGCGGACGTGGAGGTCAAAGCCCTCGCGAATGTGCTCGACGTCGAGCAGGTTGGCCCCCTGATGGCCGACCAGCGACAGCAGCAGGGCCAGCGATCCGGGCCGGTCGGGCAGGCGGGCCAGGAGCAACAGCCGGCGGCCGGCCTGGCTCTCGTGGCGGCGAGCGACCTGGGCCAGCAGGCCGGCGTCGACGTTGCCGCCCGAGAGGACGATGGCCGTCGTGCCCGGACCGGCCTTCACTTCACCGGAGAGCATCGCGGCGACCCCCACGGCGCCGGCGCCCTCGACGACGAGCTTGGCCCGCTCGAGCAGGAGGACCATCGCTTCGGCGACCTCATCCTCCCCCACCACCACCATCCGGTCGACCCAGCGCCGAATGAGGCCCAGGGTCAATATCCCGGGGCGCTTGACGGCAATGCCGTCGGCGATCGTGAGCGCGAAGTCCACGGCCACCGGCTCGCCGGCGCTCATCGAGGCCGGGAACGGGGCGCAGTTGGCCGCCTGAACGCCGATCACCTCGACCTCGGGTCGGGCCGACTTGATCGCGATGGCCACGCCGCTGATCAGGCCGCCACCGCCGACGGGCACGATCACGCGGGCCAGATCGGGGACCTGGCGCACCAGCTCGAGGCCGACACCGCCCTGGCCGGCGACGACGTCGGGATCGTCGAAGGGATGCACAAAGGCCAGGCCCCCGGTGGCCGCGCGCTCCCGAGCGGCGGTCAGGCATTCGTCGACGGTGGTGCCGACCAGGCGGACCTCGGCGCCCAGCGCAATCGCCCCCTCCACCTTGGCGATCGGAGCCGAATCGGGCATGAAGACCTCGCACGGGACTCCGCGCGTGCGGGCCGCGTAGGCCACGGCTTGGGCGTGGTTGCCGGCACTCCCGGCCACCACCCCGCGCTCGCAGGCGTCCCCCAGGGCGGCGAGCTTGGCCAGGACGCCCCGCAGCTTGAAGGAGCCCGTGCGCTGCAGGTTCTCGGCCTTGAGCACGATCACGCCGCCGACCCGCTCGGCCAGAGTCTGGGAACTGAGCACGGGCGTCTCGCGAATCACGCCCGCGCCCGTCGCGTAGGCGCGGCGGATGTCCTCGACGGTCACGTCGGGATCGGCGAGGGCGCCGGGCGCCCCGGCAGGATCACCGTCAGTCGCCAACCGCGATCACCGCGTCCATCTCAACCATGGCCCCCTTGGGCAGGGCGCTGACCGCGACCGCGACCCGGGCCGGGGGGCTTGACTCGAAGAACGACGAGTAGACCTCGTTGACGGCGACGAAGTCCGCCATGTCGGTCAGGTAGATCGTCACCTTGACCGCATCGCCGAGGGTGGCGCCGGCCGCGTCACAGACCGCGGCCAGGTTCTCGAGGCAGCGGCCGGCCTGGTCGGCCGCGGCGCTCCCCGTGATCTCGCCGGTCCGGGGATCGAGCGGGATCTGACCCGAGCAGAACAGCAGCCCACCCGCACGCACGGCATGCACATAGGGACCGACCGCCTCCGGCGCCTTCGGCGCGTTCACCGGCTCGCGAAAATCTGTCAACGAAAGCTCCTTCTGATGAGGGCCACTGGGATGAGAGCCTATTGCCAGCCCGCACCCGAGGCGAGCCCGTCGCCCGCGCGGCCCTTCGGCTCCTCCCAGGCCTCCTGCCGGCCCAGTGCGGTCATGTCCAGGTAGTAGTGGGTGCCGCCGACCTGCTCGGTCCCGCGCGCGTAGGTGGAGTAGGTATGAAAGACGCGGTCCCCGTCGCGCAAGAAGACGCTCGTGCCATGCAGCTCCCCGCGTAGACCGGGCAGCCCGAGCTGCGCCCACTCCTGAGCGGAGCGGTAGTTGTACTCGACCGGCAGCACGGCCTCGTCGAGCGTCACGTGGAAGTCGTAGTTGAAGTCTGAGCCGAACGACGAGTACCACGGAAACGTCCACCCCTTCCGCGCCCGGAACCGCTCGATCTTCTCCCAAGGCGCGCGCGATACGACCGCCATCGTCGTCTCTCGCGCGTGCAGGTACTCGAGGTTTCCGTACTGCTCGACCCGGCCCGTGCAGCTCGCGCACCCGTCCTCCCAGTCGGGATCGAACATGAAGTGGTCGACGATCAGCTGGCGGCGACCCTCGAACAGATCGAGCAGCGTCGCCGGACCGTTCAGACCCTCGAACCGGTAGGGCTTGTCGATCTTCACCATCGGCAGGCGCCGGCGTTGGGCGCTCAACTCATCGCGCGCGGCGGTCAGGCGTTTCTCTTGGTCAAGCAGGGCGCGGCGAGCAGACAGCCACTGCTCACGGGAGACGATCTCAGGCAGGCTCATTGCTCACTCAACGGTAGACCGCTTACGTCGCGATAACTCATCGCTAGCGTGGGAGCGGTGTCCAACCGACTGGCCGCCGAGACCTCGCCGTACCTTCTGCAACACAAGGACAACCCGGTCGACTGGTACGCCTGGGGCGAGGAGCCCCTGGCTAGGGCACGCGCCGAGCAGCGCCCGCTGCTGGTCTCGATCGGCTACTCGGCCTGCCACTGGTGCCACGTGATGGAGCGTGAGTCCTTCGAGGACCCCGAGATCGCCGCGCTGATGAATGAGCTGTTCGTCTGCATCAAGGTCGACCGCGAGGAGCGTCCCGACGTCGACGCCGTGTGTATGGAGGCCTGCCAGGCCATGACCGGCCAGGGCGGGTGGCCCCTGAACGCCTTCCTGACCCCGGACCAGGCACCGTTTTACGTCGGCACGTACTTCCCACCGCAACCCCGCCACGGTCTGCCCAGCTGGCGCACGGTGCTCGAGGCGGTGGCCGGCGCGTGGTCGCAGCGGCGCGACGAGGTGCTGGCCTCGGGCCAGCAGGTGCTGGAGGTCATCGGTGCGAGCACTCGGGTGCGGGCGAGCGGGACGACGATCAGCCAGGAAGCGCTGAGCGAGGCCGTCGAGGGCGTGCGGCGCAGCTATGACCCTGCTCAGGGCGGCTTCGCCCGGGCCCCGAAGTTTCCGATGTCCTCGGTGATCGAGTTTCTGCTCACCCGCGGCGAGCACGAGATGTCGCTGACCACGCTGCGGGCGATGGCTCGGGGCGGGATCTATGACCAGGTCGGGGGTGGGTTCTCGCGCTATTCGGTCGACGCCACGTGGACGGTGCCCCACTTCGAGAAGATGCTCTACGACAACGCGCTGCTGGCTCGGGCCTACCTGCACGGCTGGCAGGTCTCCGGTGAGCCGCTGCTGCGCCGCGTCGCCGAGGAGACGCTCGACTGGGCGCTGCGCGAGATGCGCGGGCCGGAGGGCGGCTTCTGCTCCGCCCTGGACGCCGACTCCGAGGGCGTCGAGGGCAAGTTCTACGTGTGGACGGAGCCCGAGCTGCGACAGGCGCTCGGCGATCTCTACGAGGACGCGGTCGCCTACTTCCGCCCCCGTGCGTTCGAGGACGCGCTCGTGCTCGAGGCCCGGGGTCCCGAACCGCAGCAGCGCGACGAGATCCGCGCCCGCCTGTACGAGGCGCGCAGTCACCGGGTCGCGCCCGGCCTGGACGACAAGCGGCTCACGACGTGGAACGCGCTGATGATCTCGGCGCTGGCCGAGGCCGGCGCCGCGCTCGCGCGTCCTGACTACGTGGCCGCGGCCGTGAGCTGTGCGGAGTTCCTGCTCGCCGACCTGCGCGACCCGGAGGGACGGCTGCTGCGGACCTGGAAGGACGGCCACGGCCACATCGAGGCCTATCTGGACGATCACGCCCATCTCCTCCAGGCGCTGACCACGCTGTATGAGGCGACCTTCGACCCCCGCTGGTACACCGAGGCCGTCGGACTCGCCGACACCCTGATCGAGCGCTTCTCAGACCACGAGCACGGCGGCTTCTTCACCACGGCCGGCGAGGCGGCAGGCTGGCCTCGGCGCAAGGACTTCGAGGACTCCCCGGTGCCGGCCGGCAACTCCTCGGCCGCCTACGGCCTGCTGCGGCTGTCCCGCCTCTCCGGGCGCGACGACTTCGAGCAGCACGCGCTGGCGGCGCTCGCCCTGCTGGCTCCGATCGCCCCGCGCCATCCGCTGGCCTTCGGCCACGCCCTGCAGGCCTTTGACTTCTCGCTTGCCCGGATCCGCGAGGTGGCGATCGTCGGCCCCGAGTCCGAAGGGCTGCTCGCCACGGCCCGCGCCGGCTACCGGCCGCACATCGTCCTGGCCGGCGGCGCCGGCGAGGTACCGCTGCTCGAGGACCGCGTGCCCGTTGACGGCCGGGCCGCCGCCTACGTATGTGAGCACTTCACGTGCCAGGCGCCGGTGACCGAGCCCGAGGCGCTGGCCGCGTTGCTCGCCCCCGCTACAGGACCGGCAGGTAGCGCTCCAGCTCCCAGGGAGTGACCTGGACGCGGTAGTCGTCCCACTCCTGGCGCTTGATCTCGATGTAGCGGTTGAACATGTGCTCGCCGAGCGTGCGCAGCACGAGCTCGGACTGGGCGGTCAGCTCGATCGCCTCGCCGAGCGTCTCGGGTAGCTGGTCGATGCCCAGCCGGCGGCGCTCGTCGGGAGACAGGTGGTAGAGGTTCTTCTCCATCGGATCCGGGAGCTCGTACCCGTGCTCGATCCCCTCCAGGCCGGCCTGAAGCAGGACGGCGAAGGTCAGGTAGGGGTTGCAGGCCGGGTCGGGACAGCGCAGCTCCATCCGGGTCGTGCGCTCCTTACCCGGGTGATAGAGCGGTACGCGGACCAGGGCCGACCGGTTGCGCCGCGACCAGGCGACGTAGACCGGCGCTTCGTAGCCGGGGACCAGCCGCTTGTAGGAGTTCACCCACTGGGCGAAGATCGAGGAGATCTCCCGAGCGTGACGGAGCTGCCCGGCGATGAACGCCTTGCCCACCGGGGACAGGTAGTACGGGTCGTCGGCGTCGTAGAACGCGTTCTCCTCCCCGCGAAACAGCGACTGATGGGTGTGCATCCCGGAGCCGTTCTTGCCGAACAGCGGCTTGGGCATGAAGGTCGCGTGAAGCCCGTACTTCATCGCGTACTCCTTGACCGTTATGCGGTAGGTCATGCAGTCGTCGGCCATCTTCATGGCGTCGGCGTAGCGCATGTCGATCTCGTGCTGGCTGGGGCCGACCTCGTGATGGGTGTACTCGGTGTGAATGCCGAGCTGCTCCAGCGCCAGCACCGTCTCCCGGCGCAGGTCAGAGCCCGCGTCGAGCGTGGTCAGGTCGAAGTAGCCGCCCTCATCGAGGACCTCGGTGCTCTTGGAGTCCCGAAAGTAGAAGTACTCGAGCTCGGGCCCGACGTAGAAGTGATCAAAGCCCATCCGCTCGGCGCGCTGCACGGCCCGGCGAAGGACGTGGCGCGGATCGCCCTCGTACGGCGTGCGCTCGGGGGTCTGGATGTCACAGAACATGCGCGCGACCCCGGCCTCGCCCGGCCGCCAGGGAAGAGACCGGAAGGTGCTCGGGTCGGGCATGGCGATCATGTCCGACTCCTCGATCGCGTTGAAGCCGGTGATCGAGGAGCCGTCAAAGCCCATCCCACCCTCGAACGCATCCGGCAGCTCGGTGACGTTGATCGAGAACGCCTTCAGCTGGCCCAGCACATCGGTGAACCACAGGCGGATGAAGCGGATGTCGCGCTCGGCGACGAGCGAGATGACGTCTTCTGCGGTCAGGGCCTGCTCGGACATGGCTGCGGAACGTTACTTGGCGGCCGTGACCGACGTACGGGCACGTTGATTACTGTTGGCGCGTGACCCGAGCCGCCCTGCTCCTGATCACGGCCGGCGCGCTGGCCGCGTGCGGCTCTTCGGCGGCCTCCTCGTCGGGCACCGTCGCGGCGGGGCCGCTCGCGCGCTGCGGGCCGACCGCGGCGCGCACGCTGGCCCACGGACCGCAGGCACGGGTGTACGCCGAGCACGGAGTGGTTTACGGCTGCCGAGCCGGATCCTCGCGCCGGGTAAGGCTGGGGACGACGGGAAGCTGCCTGCGGGCCAGCCGGGTGGATCGGGTCGCGGTAGCCGGGCCCCTGGTGGCGGCGGCGGTCACCCGCTGCGGTGTTGACACCGGTCAGGCCGAGGTCGAGATCGTGCGCCTCCCCAGCGCCCGCCCCCTATACAGCCACGTGGCCATCACCAACCCCGGGCCGGAATCGTTCGCCGCGGTCACGGGGCTCGTCCTGACCGCCCGCGGCGCGGTGGCCTGGATTGCCCGCTCGAATTCGATCCTCAGTCATCGCGCGAGCATCGCCGTGCGGGCCGGGAACGCCCAGGGCACGCGGCAGCTCGATTCAGGCCCGCAGGTCGGGGTGGGATCGCTGCGACTGAGTGGCGACACGGCGAGCTGGCGCCACGGATCCGTGCGTCGTTCGGCCCGGCTCTGAGAGGCGCGACGGGCCGCTCACCTCATGCGAGGCCGGTCAGCTCGTCCGAGTCCGGTCAGCTCGTCCTGGTCTGGTCGCCCAGCCAGCGCTGGGCCCAGACCTGAAGCTCGGACAGGGCCGGCTCGAGCTCGCGGCCCATCACCGACAGCTCGTAGCGGACGCGCAGCGGCGGGCCGGGAACGACGGTACGCCGCACCATCCCGCGCGCCTCGAGCTCCTTCATCCGCTCCGACAGCAAGCGGTCAGAAAGCTCGGGAATCGCGGCCGCGACCTCCGAGAACCGAAGGGGTCCGTCCATCAGCACGCGAAGAATCGCGCCCGTCCAGCGGCGGCCAACCAACTCCACCGCTTCGTGGTACAGCGGGCAGCAGTTGGCTGGGGGCGACTCCTCCGTCCTGGTCTGCTCGCGCGCGGCCATGACGGCACCTAGCTTAACGTCCCGCGCTCGCCCCGAGAGGTGGGGACGCCATCACGCCGCCTCGAGGGCTCGCGAGGCTTCGTTGGACCCGTCGACCGGCACCTCGCCGGCCACGTTGATCATGGCCGTGAAGCCCTCCAGGGTGACGGCGGCGATCGCCTCGAGGATCTCCTCGTCATCCCAACCCGCCTCGCGCGCCTCCTCGTGGAGGTGCATCGGCGCGCGGCCGCGGTCGACGAGCAGCGCGTTGAGGTAGCGCAGGAGCGCGGCCTCGCGTTCGTCGCGGGAGCTGAACTGGCGGGCCAGGGCGACCTCGTCCAAGGCGAGGCCGACGCTCCGAGCCGCACGGGAGTGCATGGCGATGCCCGGCGCCGACTGGTAGTACTCGGCCACCGCCAGCGCGATCCGCTCCAGCGTCGGCAGCGTCAGGCGGCCGTGCCGGAGCTCGGATCGAAAGCGGGCGTAGGCGCGCAGAGCGGCCGGCGAACCAGCCAGCACGCCAAGGAAATTCGGGAGCTGTCCGCCGGAGGACAGCGCGCCGCGCAGGACCGTGGCCGAACCCTCGGGAGCGGTCAGGTCGTCGTGGATTTGGAATCTGCTCATCGGAGTCTTCATTGCTCGACCCCCACGTGGTCTCGGGCCATGGCAGCAAGCTGCCTTTAGTTTTCACATCTGCTTACGTGAAATAAGTGTACCCGGATCACCCGGCTTATCAAGCGCCGCAGAGTGCGTCTATCCCCTTATACGACGGGGGATAAAGACAGGATCACCGGAAGGCCAGAAGTCCGTAACAGCGAGCGGCCCTGACCGCGCGAGCAGGCGTCAGGGCGGGGGATGAGCGGCAGCGGTCAGTCCTCTGACCTGTGGGGCCGGTCAGTGAATGTGGTGAGCGATGACCGCCGCGTGGGCGGTGGCCGCCGCCGCGAGGATCATCACGACGCCCAGCAGCACAGCCCACATCGCCACCCGATCGGGCTGGAAGCCGTTGCGCTCGTGGCGGGGCAGGTTGAGATGACGCTCAGCGGCCGAGCCACGCGTGCCGTTGCGCGTGGTGACGCCCTCGGCGCCGTGGCCCTTGATGGTCACGGTCCGCCGACCGGTCTTGACCGACGGCTGCTGCGCGGTCTCCCGAGCCCAGGTGCTCAGCAGCTCGCGGTAGGGATCGCTCGGCTCGGCAGTCGAGGCGGCTGTGGCCGTGTCGGCGCCCGTGCGGCCGCGGTCACGGCGGCGCTCGCGGGCGGCCTGGTCGGCGAGGTCGGCCTCCCGGGCCCGCTGCACCGCGCGGTCGGCGCGGGCGAGGCCGTCGGCACGGCGAGCCTCGGCGGCGGCGCGACGAGCCGCGGTCCGGCGCCAGTAGCGATCGACCTCCACGCGATAGCTGTCGGACTCGCGATCCGGGCCGTGGAAGCGGTCGGAGGTGAGTTCGCCGCCCAGGCGGTCGAACACGGATTCATCGGGACCGAAGCCGCCGGAGACGAATGCCTCGCGCTCCTCGCGCCCCGGCATCCTTTCCAGTTGACGATCCGTGTCTGCCCATGGCACTGCTAAGCCTGATCGCGGCATCTCACGTCCTCTTTCTCGATGCTTGCGGGGTTAGCTGACGGGCTCGCATCGAAAGAGCGACGCTACGCGCGAACGCGATTAGCCCCAACAACTTGGGTCCCCCGCTTCCCTCCCACTATGTGGCGGCGGCGGGTGTATGGGAATTCAGCTGTACGGCTCGGCGACTTTACCAGCGGATCCGGATGACCGACTGCCGGTCCCCGACCCGCTCAGAAACGCCTCTCCAGAGCCGTTTTTACCGTCCCTGAAGGGACAAAATCCAGGGAGGCCGGACGCGAACGGCAAACCGGCGTCAGAAAGATCCTGGAGTTTGCGGGAACTTCGTGTCCGGCTATTCCTTACCGGCGACGCGAGCCACGAAATTGGCCACGTTCTGCGCGTCTTTGCCCTGGACGATCCCGGCCGGCATGACCCCTTGGCCCAGGCACTGCTGGCTGGCGTTGGCGCCGGAGGCGTTGGGCAGGCAGCCGTTGTTGATCGTGTTCAGGACCAGCGAGGCCGGCGGCTTCAACGTGTCCAGGTTCGGACCGACCTTGCCGATCGCGTTGGCCGCTCCGAGCGTGTGACAGACGGCGCAGTGCTCGCCGAACAACACCCGCCCGACCTTCTCGCCCTGGGTCAGCTTCATCCCTCCGACCTGGCCGCTGGCGTGGGCGTGGTTACCGATCAGCAGGACCGCCGGCAGGGCGAGTCCGAAGACGATCAGGATCACCATGAAGCTCACGCCGACAAGCCGGTTGGCCGCGTGAGACTGCCGGTGCAGCGACGCTCGCGCACCGCCGAGCCCCCCTCGGACGGCGATAAAGAACAGCCCGAAAGCGAGCACGACCCAAAAGGCGATGAAGAGTGCGACGCCAAGCAATGCGAGCGGCACCTTATCGTGCCCGCCCGGTGGATGATCCGCTGTCGGCCTCGTGCGGTCACGGCCGACGGCCTCCTGCGGCTATCGCTGTCGGCTTCCAGCGGCTATCGCTGTCGGCCTCCTGGGCTACCGCCGGCGGCCCGAGGCAAAGCTCATGACCGCTGGGGCGACGGCCCGGAAGTCCTCGGCCTCGCTCCCAGTCCCACCGGCGGCCGCGGCCGCCTCGGCCGCTGCCTGCTGCTCTGCCCGCCCGCGGAGAACCTGCTCGTCCAGCATCGAGAAGTCCTTGACCTCGGCCAGGATCTGGTCCGGAGCGTCGATCGGCCCCACCCGGTCGACGAGCACGTTGATGGCCCCACCGGCGGCGGCAAAGCGTTC